>NZ_JAVKEW010000164.1:0-29575 GCF_040226375.1 Coleofasciculus sp. G2-EDA-02
GCCCCCGCCACACTTGACGGGGCGGGTTTAGGCACAATGGTCGGGGCGGGTTTAGGCACAATTGTAGGGGCGGGTTTAGGCACAATTGTAGGGGCGGGTTTAGGCACAATTGTAGGGGCGGGTTTAGGGACTAAATTCAGATATTCACAGATAACTAAAAAACAAAACCCGCCCTCCCCACAGATAACGAAAAAACAAAACCCGCCCTCCCCACAGACAAAGGAAAAACAAAACCCGCCCTCCCCACAGATAACGAAAAAACAAAACCCGCCCCGACTAAGTTGCGTTTATAGCGCTGAAGCGCAACTACGAACCGATCTCTACATTGGGTTATGGCAAATAGGCTAAGTTAGTTAAGATGGCAATACAAATTTAGATAACATAAACCAAATCTATGACAGCAACATCTACTGCGCTCAAACACGAAGTCAAAGACCTATCCCTAGCGCCTTTAGGCAAACAGCGCATCGAATGGGCGGGACGGGAAATGCCCGTTTTGCGGCAAATTCAGGAGCGTTTTGCCCAAAATAAACCTCTGGCAGGGATTCGCCTAGTCGCCTGCTGCCACGTTACAACAGAAACCGCCCATTTAGCGATCGCGCTGAAAAATGCTGGGGCTGACTCACTGCTGATTGCCAGCAATCCCCTGTCTACTCAGGATGATGTCGCCGCCAGTTTAGTCGCCGATTACGGTATTCCTGTCTTTGCCATCAAAGGCGAAGATAACGCCACCTACAACCGCCACGTTCAAATTGCCCTAGATCACAAACCCAATTTGATCATCGATGATGGGAGCGATGTCACGGCGACTCTGGTTAAGGAACGGCAACACCAGATTGGTGATATTATCGGCACAACCGAAGAAACCACCACAGGAATTGTCCGGTTGCAGGCAATGTTCAAAGAGGGGGTTCTCACCTTCCCCGCCATGAACGTTAACGACGCCGATACTAAGCACTTCTTTGATAACCGCTACGGTACAGGACAATCCACCCTAGATGGTATTATCCGCGCCACCAACATCCTGCTGGCTGGGAAAACTATTGTAGTTGCCGGTTATGGTTGGTGTGGCAAAGGTGCCGCGATGCGGGCGCGAGGGATGGGCGCGAATGTCATTGTTACTGAAATTGACCCGATTAAGGCGATTGAAGCCGTCATGGATGGCTTCCGGGTAATGCCCATGATTGAAGCTGCATCCCACGGCGATGTATTTATCACCGTTACCGGGAATAAGCACGTCATTCGCCAAGAACATTTTGAGGTGATGAAAGACGGCGCAATGGTTTGTAACTCCGGTCACTTTGATATTGAAATTGACCTGAAAACCTTGGCAGATCTATCAACAGAATATCGCCAAGTCCGCAACTTTACTCAACAGTATTTCCTGAAAAACGGTAAATCTGTCATCGTGTTGGGTGAAGGGCGTTTGATTAACCTGGCTGCAGCCGAAGGACACCCCAGTGCGGTGATGGATATGAGCTTTGCTAACCAAGCCTTGGCGTGCGAATATCTGGTGCAGAATAAGGGTAAACTAGAACCCGGTCTACATTCAATTCCCACTGAGATTGATAAGGAAATTGGACGGCTGAAATTGCAGGCAATGGGGATCTCAATTGATACATTAACCACGGAGCAAGTTGAGTATATGAACTCTTGGACGTCAGGAACCTAGTTCTGAATTTTTAGGGTGTGGTATCATTTATGACTCGATCCCCATCCCCAACTTGATTTTCCCAACGAGCTCCCCGACTTCTTGAAGAAGTCGGGGAGCTCCAGAAGTCGGGGAGCTAATTCATTGTTATAGTGTCAAAGGGTTTCAGTAAAATGGCTCGACTTTCGGTTGAATTGCAGCGTTATTTTTTTGAAGAAGATCGACAGCCCCAGGTGAAACTAGCGGATATCCTTTCTTTCGCCGGGGAGCGAATTTTTGGGTTTTTGTTTGTTATCCTTTCCCTTCCCTCGGCTTTACCTGTTCCAGCACCAGGTTATTCGATCCCCTTTGGCATCGTCATGTTTATCTTAGCCGTTCAGCTTATCGCTGGCGCGAAACGTCCCTGGTTACCCCAGAAAATCATGAATGGCAGGATGAAGCTGGAAACAATACAGAAACTTGTCAAAAGCGGGATTCCTTGGTTAAAACGGATTGAAGCGATCGCGCGTCCACGTCTACCTTATATCTGTACCAGTTTACCCGGTCGTGTCGTGATTGGGGTTGCGATCGCGCTGATGTCTATCTCGATGATGATTCCCATTCCCGGAACCAATACCTTACCCGCCATGGGTATTTTTGTCACGGGCTTCGGCTTAATTGAAGATGATGGGGTAATTAGCTTAGGCGGATTAATTCTCTGTTTACTGGGCGGAATTCTCTCGACTTCTATTTTACTCGCCGTTTGGTTTGGGGGGACAAGTTTGCTGGATTGGATTAAAGATGTTTTGCGTTGAACGATGCCAGCTAAAATAAACACCACATCCATTGTTTTCAACTCAACCTACCATGTCCAAACTCCAAGAACTCGCTCCTTCCCAAGATATCTCACAAGATGTTATCTTTCCCCCTGGTGACCTCTATAGTGATGAACCCCCCTTGGAAACTGAACTGCATCTAGAACAAATCTTACTTCTACTCAAATGTCTTAAGTGGCTATGGCGAGATAGAAATGATTTCTACGTCGCTGGCAACATTACCATCTATTACAGTCCCCGTCAACGCAAATCGGAACACTTCCGAGGACCTGACTTTTTTGTCGTGCTAGACACTGAACGGAAAATTCGGAAAAGCTGGGTAGTCTGGGATGAAGATGGCAAATATCCAAATGTGATTATTGAAATACTTTCTCCTAAAACGGCTGATACTGACAAAGGATATAAGAAAAAACTCTATCAAGATACCTTTCGTACCCCTGATTACTTTTGGTTTGATCCAAATACGTTAGAATTTGTTGGATTTCATTTAGTGGATGGAGACTATCAGCCCTTAGAAGGGAACTCTCAAGGACAATTGTGGAGTCAGCAGCTTGGTTTGTTTCTAGGAATTCATCAGAATCAGTTACGTTTTTTTACCCCAGAAGGCAAACTCGTACCGACACCAGAAGAAGTTGCCGAACGCTACGCCGCAAAACTGCGAGAATTAAACATTGATCCCGAAACCCTTTAAGTAGGGTTTGCTGTTGGGAGTTGAGAGGTGAGCAGGGGATGGGGAGATGGGGAGACGCAGAAAGTGTATACCTGTTTTGCGGCTTTCGTCGTTTGTATAGCAACCGCCATAGCTGTTAGGACACATCATTTATGTAGAGACGCGCCATTATGTAGAGACGCGCCATGGCGCGTCTCTACAATGGTGCCGAAAGTCCTAATCGATGTGTCTACTGCTATAACTTGTAAGGGTTTGAGGAATATTTACAGAACTTAGTATTAATAGAGTTGAGTTTATTTCCGCGAACTTACTTATAAAATTCCTTGGTATAACCCGTATTAAATTGTTGCAGTCGGTTTTAACCGACTTAAGCTATTAGCCAAGAACTTGAGTTCTTGGCGTCTAACTCTAGTGAGAAGCTTTGTTTCTAGGAGCCTCATAAATTTTCCATTCCCGAATTCCCCTAGGACTAAGAATTGCTTCAGCCAAATCAACTTGATCAGGTGTCCCTTCTACCATAATCAAATACTCACCTTTAGCCACTAAGTCGTGATAAACTTTCGCTTGCTCGTCAGGAACACCCCAACCGACTAAACCGCCTATTAAACCCCCACCGACTGCGCCAACTGCACCGCCAGCAATGGCTGTCGCCAAGGCGTTAGCCGCAACGCTACCGAAGGCTAAAACTTGACCAGCGCCAGGGAGTAGAAACGCTGCATAAGTGGTAATACCTAGGGCTTCCAATGCACCCAAAACAGCTCCGCCGATTCCACCCGTAGCCGCGCCAGCTTTAGCCCCTTTACTGATTTGATGTCCTGTACCTTTTTCCACATCAACACCAGCAATTTCTTCGTTCCTACCCGCATCTCTAGCAACGACGGAGATTTGCTCTTTAGGAAAATTTGCCCGTTTCAAATCCTGTACAGCTAACTCCGCTGCATCATGAGTCGGGAATACACCAAGCGCGTGTCTGTTGTGTTGATATTCAACCATGTCTCCCTCGCTTTATAATTGTTTCAGCACAAATTCAGCCTTGAATGCTAGAGTTGTGCCTTCTTACCCTATTTACTACATATTGAGGCAGGCATTCATCTGTCAATAGAGATATAGCAGTGGACACATAGCTGAGAACGAACAGTGGTAGAGACTCCTCCGCCGGAACGTCTAAATCTTTATGTGTCCTAACTGATGCTAGGGGTTGCTATACATTAATGTCCAGAACCGCTATCTGTAGGGACATGATATGTCGTGTAACTACACATAAGCCAATGAAATACCCTCCATTTCCTACTTTCCCAAGTAGAAATTTTAACCGTTATAGGGCGGTAAATTAGGTCCTATCTCAGCTTGGACATTTACATCCCGAACCCCTCTAATTTCCCTTGCTAAAGGTTCAATCCGTTCCAGATTGTCTTGGGTTTGTACGTATCCGGTTACCGTAATAATTCCCTGATTAGCTTGAACCGCTAGTTGAGAGGTTGGCAGGTTAACCTCTAACTTACTCCGTACTTCACTTTGTACATTACGATCAGAGCGTTCTTCTCCTTCCCTAAACACATTGTATCGTTGCTCCCGCGCCCGAATGTCAGCATTGGCTTGCGCTCTGCGGATGGGGTTCGTTGCATCGCTTTCATTTCCTAACACGGTATCCAAGTCTGGAGGATTACCAACCTCATTGATCGAATCAGGAGCGCTAGTACTGGTTCTAGCGACATCACCACAGGCGGAAACCCCTAAACCTAAAACACCGATCAAGCATAAGAGTTTAAACTTATTCATTTTTCCTTTCCTCTTTGATCGTAAATAATCAGTAAAGATGTATATCGATCCATCTCAATTTAGTTCTGGTTCTCGATAAACCTTTGATCTAGAAATCTGAGCATGAGGATCATCAACAGCCGCAACCGGGAAATCAGTGTTTACCCCTTTCATCTCTGGAGCGTTGTACACTCCCAATTCTTCGATTCCTCCATCTTTAAGTAGGGCAATAGCCTGACGAATTTGATCATCCGTACCTTCGACAATGACTAAAAAATCACCCCGTAAAAATCGTTCATGATAAGCTTTGGCTTGTTTTCTGGGAATACCTAATCCAATCAGTGCGCCCAAAAGTCCACCACTAACTGCGCCAATTCCTGTCCCGGCTAAGGTTGTGGCTACAGCAGTCCCTAAAGCGTCTGCTAAAATGATTGGACCAATCAAAGGAATCGCTAACGCACCAACACCGACGAGTACGCCAGTTACCAATCCAATGACACCGCCAACAACAGCGCCATTAGCAGCCTGTTTACCTGATTGATTACCCCTGCGACTCTTGCGCTTAGTCTCCTGAGACAAGTTCTCTTCTAATTCTCTAGCAACTACGGTAACCTGATCCAGGGGAAAATCAGCCCGGTTGAGTTCTTGCAGTGCTTGTGTTACCGCTTCCCGGCTGGTAAAGATACCGATCGCCCGTTTTTGTTGATGTAAAGCCATTGTTCTCTCCTTCTACACGCTAGAGATAAATCAGTCTATAGTTAATTTATAAGTAAATCTTATCTTTTTGGAGATGTTATTTCCTCAATCCATAGGTGTAACTTTAGTCTCTATCCAGAGAAAGAAGGACATCTATAAACTATGAATTTGAATAGCCGATCGCCCGTTTTCTATTCCCTATTCCCTATTCCCTGACAAATGACGTAGCTTGTTATCGAGAGGCGAGTATGACAAATGACCAATGACAAATGACCAATGATCAATAAATTTATTACCACCGAACCACTGGGTAAAGGAGGTGAAGGCGGTGAACAAAAAACCTGGGACGCTGTACAGAATGCATTTCGCGATCGCACCTGTATCGGATATTGGCGCTATCCTATATTTTCCAAGGTGGGTAAGTCTCGCAAGGAACCTGATATTCTGATTGTGGACGCCCAACTGGGTTTAGTCGTGATCGAGATTAAATCCGTCACCATCGACCAAATTCTGGCAATTACAGGTCATCGCTGGGAGTTCCAAAACTATTACACCACCAGCAGTAACCCTTACCAACAGGCGGAAAATCAGTTATTTTCACTATTGGGCTACTGCGATCGCGAACCGATGTTGCGCCGTAAAGTCACAGGGCGGGCGTTAATTTGCCTTCCTTTAATTACCGAGGCTGAATGGTATCAAAGCGGCTTCTACCAACTCCCTAGCTGTCCCCCAATTATCTTTCACGATAACCTATCCCCCTGGAATTCCCTAGTTAAACTCATTCACCAAACCTATCCAATTATCAAAGGAAACCCCCTGAGTAACCATCAGTGGAAATTACTGCAAGCGGTGATTAGTGGGACACCTGTTTTCCGAACAAAACAGCGCGTTAAGGCGCACAGTAATACTATCCTCAAAACTATTAATGGCACGCCTCAACAAACCCGTGGTAGTATTCTTGCTCAGGTACGCCAACACCTATCCGAATTCGATTTAGCCCAAGAACATATCGCCAAATCCATTCCCCCCGGTCCGCAAAGGATTCGGGGGATAGCGGGTTCAGGGAAAACAGTATTACTCTGTCAAAAAGCCGCCCATATCCACCTCAAGCATCCCGACTGGGATATCGCCCTCGTTTTCTTCAGCCGCAGCCTCTATCACAACATTATTGCCCAACTGGATAAATGGTTGCGCCGCTTTAGTAGTGGCGAAATCAGATATGACGAAATAGGGAATCGGAAATTAAAAGTTCTGCACGCTTGGGGGGGCAAAAAACAACCAGGATTTTATAGTACCCTTTGCCGAAACACGGGGGTAAAGGCGCTTACCGTCAACGATATAGAAATCAAGCAACCTCATCAGGCGTTAGCTCAAGTTTGTCGCCGTCTTTTAGAAGATACAGCTATCCCAAAATTATACGATGCAATTTTAATTGATGAAGGTCAAGATTTAATCGTCGATGAACCCATGAAATTTGAGGGGAAACAGCCTTTTTACTGGATGGCATATCAGGCATTACGACCCGTTGAACCCGTCCAACCTGAACAACGACGGTTAATTTGGGCGTATGATGAAGCGCAAAGTTTAGAAAGCTTGAATATCCCTAATGCTAGTGAATTGTTTGGTGAAGAATTAGGACATTTAGTCACCGGACAATATGGGGGAGGAATTAGAAAAAGTGAAACCATGCATCGCTGTTATCGTACTCCAGGAGCAATTCTAACGGCGGCACACGGGATTGGTATGGGGTTATTGCGGCGGGGGGGGATGTTGACAGGAATTACCCGGATTGAGGATTGGCAAGCGATTGGCTATGAAGTAACTGGAAAGTTTCGTCCAGGTCAACAAATTACCGTAAAACGTCCATCAGAACATTCACCGAATTTGGTATCAAAACTTTGGCAGGGTTCTTTATTTGAGTTTATCGCCTATCGATCGCGTCAGGAAGAATTAACGGCATTGGCGGATAATATTTTCTACAATCTTCGCTATGACGGGCTGAAACCTAGTCGAGAGATACTGGTGATTGTTTTAGGGTTAGGGTTCGAGGCGATGCGACTGGAAACAGCGGTGGCGGAGTTTTTGATGTCCCAGGGAATTGATGTTTATATTCCCAGTGCGATGGATTGTAATATGCTGCATATTGATAAAGATAACCGTGATCCAAATAAGTTTTGGTGTGAGGGTGGTGTTACCGTGTCTCGTATCCATCGGGCGAAGGGAAATGAGGCGGATATGGTGTATGTGGTGGGGTTGGATAATGTGGCAAAAGATGAGAGTAATCTGCAATTGCGGAATCAGTTATTTGTGGCGTTAACTCGGGCAAAAGGATGGGTAAAGTTGAGTGGGGTGGGTTCTTATCCTTTGTATGAGGAGATGTGGCGGGTGATGCAGAGTGGGGATACGTTTACCTTTACATTTCGCCATCCGCCCCAGCGAGAGATTAGTGTAACCGATGTTGGGGAAGTGCGATCGCGTTATCAGAGTGGCGGGAGAAATTTCCAGAATGCGGATTTAGCGGGGGCGCAGTTAGCGGGGGCGGATTTGCGGAATGCTAATTTAATTGGCGCGATGTTGCGGGGGGCGAATTTACAGCAGGCGCAGTTAGATGGGGCGAAGTTGGTGATTGCAGATTTGAGTGAGGTTGACTTGAGTGGGGCGAGTTTATGCAAGGCGAAGTTAGTGGGGGCGAGTTTAAAGCAGGCGCGGTTAAGCGGGGCGGATTTTAGTTGGGCGAAGTTGGGGAATGCGGATTTAAGGGGGGCGGAGTTAGTGGGGGCGAAATTGGTGGGGGCGAGTTTGAGTGGGGCGGATTTAAGGGAGGCAGATTTGACGGGTGCGAATTTGGATAAAGCGGATTTGAGTGAGGTGAATTTCGAGGGGGCGAGGATGCCAGATGGGAGTATTTGTAAGACTAATTGGCGTGAAATGTGACAGGGTATGGTAGGGGCGGGTTTGACTACAACCGTGGCGGCGTTTGGAGTTAACTCTTGTAAACCCGCCCTGGTTAAAGGTGTCACCTATAAAATAAATGATAGAGGATGTATAATAAATTTTACTGAGTAAATGCGTCACGCTATGATATGAGTAGGACGGATTTAAGGGAGGCGAACGGCTCTCCCGTACCTAGGGTGATAAGCAAACCTGATTATTCTTGGAAACTTTGTGGGGCAAGACTTTCAAAACAATGTTTTTAGGGAAGCTATCACTAATATAGGCTTTTCCACCACAAGTACGGGAGAGCCAAAAATTTAGTCAAATATGTTATGGATCAAGAAAATATTTTTGATCAAAATTTAATAGATGACAGAAAAATTGAATTTTGCTCAGCTTTAAAAGACCAATCTCAAACAGACAAAATCATTGTTCAAAAATACATAACTTGTGGTACACCTTATTATTTTAAAGATAATGAAAATTTATACTTTAATTTGAAGCATGAGGTTTCAAGTCATTTTTCAGAACATCCAGATAAGGTTCGTATAGTTGGATCTGCTAAATTAGGCTTTAGTATAGCCCCTCAAAAAATGTGGAAATCGTTTTCTCTAGATTCCGATATAGATGTAGTAATTATTTCTGAAGTTGTATTTAAAGAATTCTGGTATGATTTATATAACTTTAACATTGGATTGACTAGCCGTACTGAGAGAGAAAATAAGCAATATAGAAGATTTTTAGGATATTTTTTTTAAGGGTTGGTTAAGACCCGACTTATTTCCTTTCAATTACTCAGCCCAAAAAGAATGGTTTAATTATTTCAAATCTATTTATTATAACCAATATGGCAATCAGAAGATAGCGGGTGCTATTTACTACAATTTTGATTTATTTGAAAGATATCATATCCAAAATATAAAACGAATTAGATCTGGAGACTTGTAAGATGTCAAAGTTTGGTATAGCAACAAACAAGAAGCTTTTAGAGTTATTTAATATGATGAAAAATGGTAGCCTTATACTTGCTCCATCTTTTCAGAGAAAACTTGTATGGAATGATAGTCATAAAGAAAAATTCATAGAAACTATTCTTTTAGGATTACCATTTCCTGAAATTTATTTGGCTGATGGTGATATCGATCTGGAAACTCAAACATCACAAACATTAGTAGTTGATGGTCAGCAAAGGCTGAATACTATTTATCAATATGTAACCTCATCGTCTGAATTTGTTATTAAACAAATAAAAACATTTAAACAGTTATCACCTGATGAACAAACTAAATTTTTTGACTATACAATTGTTGTGAGAGATTTAGGAAGAATTGAAGATGAAAAAATCAGGGAAATATTTCAAAGAATTAACTCTGTACAGTATGCATTGAACGCCATAGAAATTAGCAATTCTTTATATGAAGGAGAATTTATTACAACAGCGAAAAGAATTTTAGAAAAAGATGAGATTCTTCAAGAAATAGATTTGTTCAGTGAAAATCAATCTTCTAGGATGAAAGACTTAGAATATATATTGCTAATAATGTCAACGATAGAAGAAGGCGGTTATTTTGCTGGTGACAAAGAAATTGAAACTTATGTAAAAATGTATGACAATGAATATCCCCAGAAAGAAAAAATATTTAATACTGTAATTAATCTATTTGATTTAATTCGTTTAGCTGATATTCCCGCCGATAGTTTATGGAATAAAAAAACTAGCTTTTTTACATTAGTTGTTGAGCTGGCAAAATTCCAAGGAAGACATGAATACTTACCTGATGAAAAAACTCTGCGAACTACTTTAATGTCTTTAGAAGAGATATTAAATCTAAATAAACGTGAAGATGTAAAGGCAAACAAATATGCACAATATTACTACTATACTCATCAAAGTACAGCTAGTAGAAAAGGACGTTGTGTGCGTGGTCAAATCCTACAAGATTCCTTTGAGGAAATAGCTTAAAATAAATATAGCAATAATAAGTAAATTTTGAAAACAGCGCAACATATTACAAATGGTTCAGAATTGATATTCTGAAATCATAAATATTGCTCCATCAATTCAAAGTGAAGGTATGAAAAAGATAAAAGAGCAAGTCGCGCCCTAACTTACCTTCATCTTAACCTGAGCCATCCACGCCGCCGTGCCAAACACACCAGCCAAAAGCGCCGGAACACTAAAATCCGCATCCAGCTTCTCCCAGTGCAACCCATCCCCCAATGGCGTCACTTCAACCTCAGCCAAATCCTCTGGAGAAGCATCGGCTAACCCTTGCGCCAATGCTGGGGGAAAGCTAAACGTCGCCCCACTCTTCAAATTAATTATCACGCGATCGCGACTCTGGTCATAATACGCTGACTCCGCCCTCGGTTCAACAATATTGGCAATGTCTGCGGCTTCTCTTGCTTTTGCGATCGCGGCTTTGAGCCTTGTCTCATCCCAAGCTGAATTAAGCATGAATTTCCTCCCATTTTTTGAGTAGTTCTATTTGATGTTCGGTTACGATTTCCAACGCTTTGACAGCCTCTTTATTACTCATGCCTTCAATCTGAACCAGTTCCGGATATTCAGTTTCACCCCTCAAGCTAATTCTTGCTTGCCCTCCACCTTTGAAGACATGAACATGAGGCGGCAAATGGTCGTTGAAGTAGATGCGGACAGCAAAGCCATCTTTCCTGAGAACAGTTGGCATAGTTATATTTTGACAGGTAGGCGGCTCTCCAGTAGTACAAGTCTAGCTGGTTTTCTGGGCGCACGTTGGTGCTACCCTACAAGGCATTAATTTTTCTCCGCTCCATGAACTCTAATCCTGACTTAATTGATAGGATATGGCTAGAAATGTATCTGTTATAGGAATCAATGACATCTTACTCGCTAAACTTACCCAATGAATTAAAGCAAAAAGCCGAAAACTTGGCTTCCCAGCAAGGTATTCCTCTGGAAGCCTTCATTTTAGACGCGATCGCAGAAAAGGTGAATTCCCTGAAAGGACAACGTAATGACCCAACCTTTGCTCATGTTACCTATCGTAACAGTGCTAGCGGTCAGCTTATACCGATTTTGCATGGGACTAATTTACGAGTCCAAACAATAGTCATTGCAGCTAAACAATGGGGTTTATCCTCAAATCAGATAGCTACTGAGTATGACTTGAATGAGGAACAAATTGATGAAGCCCTAGTATTCTATCACGCCCACCGTGAAGAAATTGATCATGCGATCGCGGCTTTGAGCCTTGTCTCATCCCAACCTGAATTAACCATGAATTTACTCCCATTTTTTGAGTCGTTCTATTTAAGGTATGGAGAAGATAAGCGTGCGATCGCGTCCTAAAATAGGAGAATGCCAAACAAACTCCCCTACCTCAATTTCCTTGAGCAAGAACTTCAACTTCCCCCCATCGATGCGACAGCACCTTTGGTGATTGATCTGTTTGCTGGTTGTGGGGGACTAGCACTCGGTTTTGAAGCCGCAGGATTTAGAACTATCGGTTATGAAAAATTAGCAGACGCATGCACTACTTATCAGCACAACCTGCATGGTTTCTGCTATCAGACCACGCTAACACGCCAACCCGATTTAGTCGATGGAGCCGATGTCATTATTGGTGGTCCACCCTGTCAACCCTTTAGCGTTGGTGGACATCAACGGGGACTCAAAGACAGTCGCGATGGTTTCCCCATATTTCTTGACGCGGTTAAATCCTATCGCCCCCAGCTTGCTTTATTTGAAAACGTGCGGGGAATGCTATTTCGCAATAAAACCTACTTTGAAGAAATTACCAGCGCTCTCAGGAGCCTAGGATATATCGTTGAATGGGATATCCTCAACGCCGCACATTATGGTGTTCCCCAGCGAAGAGAACGTCTTTTTTGTGTGGCTCACCGAGGCGGATGGAAATGGCATTCCAAAACCCATAATAATTCACCTTATACCGTTGGTGAAGCACTGGGAGAACTCGCCTTGATTGCACCCCCAAACGCTAAATATCTCACTCCCAGCATGGATGAATATATCAAAAAATACGAGAGAGCCTCTAAGTGCGTTAGACCCAGAGATTTACACCTTGATACCCCTTCTAGAACCGTTACTTGCCGAAATTTAAGCGCTCCTACAGGCGATATGTTGCGTATCCGTTTACCCGATGGACGTAGACGACGGTTAACGGTTCGTGAAGGAGCGCGTTTGCAAAGTTTTCCGGATTGGTTTGAATTCAAGGGCAATGAAGAAAGTCAATGTAACCAAATTGGCAATGCTGTTCCTCCCATTTTGGCAAAAACTTTAGCCTGTTCCGTAAAAGTCAACTTAAGCCGTGGTGATTAAAATCGCGGCTAAACAAACAAAGTCCGCCTACGCGGACTAACTAAAAACTAATAAATGCTAATGCAATCAATTTAATAATCAAGTTAAGCACTGTATCATCCCTTAGATAGAGCATTAGATAAAGTATCCTATTTCATTAGTCAGAGGAGAGGAGACTACTCAATCTTTAGAATGGCTTTAGGGCAGAAAGCATCAAAACCCACGCTTAGTAGTCTCACATTACAAAAGGAAAAAACAATGAAAGCCGTCTGCTGGCAGGATACCCATAAAGTAGAAGTCAACACCGTACCCGATCCAAAAATCCTTGATCCGCGTGATGCAATTGTTAAAATCACGACAACGGCGATTTGCGGTTCAGATTTACATCTTTATGATGGCTATAACCCCACAATGAAAGAGGGCGACATCCTGGGTCATGAATTCATGGGAGAAGTCGTTGAATTGGGCAGTGCTGTCAAAAATGTCAACATAGGCGATCGCGTCGTTGTCCCCTTTACCATTTCCTGCGGATCGTGCTTCTTCTGTAAGCGGGATTTATGGTCACTGTGTGACAACTCTAACCCTAACGCTGCGATGGCGGAAAAGCTCTTGGGTCATTCCCCAGCAGGTCTTTTCGGCTACTCTCATATGACAGGAGGCTACGCTGGAGGTCAGGCGGAATATGCTCGTGTTCCCTTTGCTGATGTCGGTTTGTTCAAGATTCCAGAGGGACTAACCGATGAACAAGTCGTGTTTCTAACCGATATCTTCCCGACTGGATACATGGCTGCGGAAAACTGCAACATTGAGCCTGGAGATACAGTCGCGATTTGGGGCTGTGGTCCAGTTGGACAATTTGCGATTAGAAGTGCCTTTATGCTGGGTGCTGGGCGCGTCATTGCCATCGTTCGCGTTCCCGAACGCCTCCAGATGGCGAAAGACGGTGGGGCAGAAATCCTCAACTTTGAGGAAATCGACGTGGGTGAAGCCCTCAAGGAGATGACTGGGGGGCGAGGTCCTGACTCAGTAATGGATGCTGTAGGAATGGAAGCCCACGGTATGGGTTTAGAAGGCTTATATGACAAAGTGAAGCAAACAGTGCGTCTAGAAACCGGTCGCCCCCATGCCCTGCGTCAGGCGATTGTGGCTTGTCGCAAAGGTGGTACGGTGTCCGTTCCTGGTGTTTATACTGGCTTTATTGACAAGATGCCGATGGGTGCTTTTATGAACAAAAGCTTAACCATGAAAACCGGACAAACCCACGTTCATCGCTACTTGCGCCCGTTACTTGATTCCATCCAAAATGGCAAGATTGATCCATCTTTCGTGATTACCCATCGTCTACCGTTAGAACAAGCACCCCACGGCTACGAAATTTTCAAACATAAGCAGGACAACTGTATCAAGGTTATACTCAAGCCCGATCAGGTGGCTTAAAGCTCAGCAAGAGGAGGCGATTGAAATCGCTGCTACACTTGCCTTTCGTCCGCCTGCGCGGACTGGTTTATAACAGGGGTAGCTAACCCGGATTTGGTCTGATATCGATTTTTCTAGATGGCGTGAAAAGTCAGATATAGCAACCGCCATAGCGGTTAGGACGCATCATTTTGTAGAGACGTTGCATGCAACGTCTCTACAACAGTTGGTTTGTCCTAATCGATGTGTCTACTGCTATATCTGACCCCCCCTTTTGCTAATTTCTTGTAGTTTGGGTTCGTAGTAGGGGATGCAAGCCCCTGATTTTATAGTTCCGGGCGCAATACTAATCCTCAAAGCTAAAGCGAACCTGCCTAAAGGAATGGCATGGCAATTGTTGCCCCTGCATGATCACCTCTTGCCCATCTACCCAAGCTTGTTGCACTGATACACCATGAACCTGCAATCGCACGTCTTGATAAGGGAAATCATAGGTTCCCTGCTGCTTCCAGGTCAGTTCTAAATCCTGCTGATTTCGGATTAAGTAAAATTGATCCAGTCGAGACTCTCCATATCCATCTCCCGCATCGCTGTATAGGCAACCTTCGCTCTCACCTTCTATTGGTGGATACAGGTGAAGCGTTAATTGCTCATTGTCTTCCATGGGTAAAATACTACCCGCTTTAACCAGCAACGGAATCTGTTCTAATGAGGCTTCTAATTCAATAACTGTCCCACCTTCAACCATTGCATCATCCCAGAAGTTGTACCAGTAACCCTTGGGTAGGCAGATTAGACGCGATCGCTCTTTTGGGTGCATAATCGGACACACTAGCAGTGCATTACCTAAACAGAAGGCATCGTCCACATCCCACAGCGATTGATTCGTCCAGTCTAACCAGAACAGGGGACGTACAGGAGGATATCCCTTCTCTCGCGCTTCCCAAGCCAGGGTATAAAAGTAAGGCATCAATTGGTAGCGCAATTGCAGAAAGCGACGCATAATACTCAAATAAGGCTCACCATAGCTCCAAGGAGCGCGAGGCAAAACACTGATGGCACAGTGCGTCCGATAAAACATCGAAAATGTTGCCATCTGAAACCAACGCAGATAGAGTTCGGCGTCAGGATTTCCCAAAAAGCCACCAATATCAGAACCACTGTAGGGAATACCAGAAAGCCCTAACCCCACAATCGTGGCTATTGTCTGACGCAATGCTTCCCACGTAGAAACAATATCCCCTGTCCAAGTCCAAGCATAACGTTGTAACCCCGCCCAACCCGATCGCGCGACAATGAAGGGACGTTTTTGAGGTTGATACTGACGCATCCCTTCATAAACGGCTTGGTTTTCCAGCAATCCATATAAATTATGTGCCTGTCGATGATCACCTTTTTTTCCTTCTAAGTTATGTTGTGCGACTAGAGGAAGCGTGGGATCACCCCAAATAACAAACACTGACGGTTCATTCATATCATTCCAAACACCAGCAATTCCCACCTTGAGCAGATAGGCGAATTGCTGACTCCACCACGTCCGAACATCGGGGTTTGTGAAATCAGGAAATACCGTTTTTCCCGCCCAAACCGGGGCAATGATAAGTTCTCCATTGGGATAGGTGCAAAAGGCATTAATAATTTGTCCTTCTAGAAACAAATTGCTCTGACGGCTGTACTTAATTCCAGGATTATTAATGGCAATGCATCGGACACCTAATTCTGCCAGTTCTTGGATGAAATTCCGTAGATTAGGAAACCGTTTGGGGTCAATGGTAAAGGCACGATTTTTAACTTGACAATCAATATCAAGATGAATCGCGCTTAAAGGTAAATCATGAGTTTGAAATAAATTTACTTCCTGTCGCACCTTGTCTTGGGTACGGTAGCCCCAGCGCGATTGGTGATACCCTAATGTCCAATGAGGCGGTAGTGGCGCTCGACCGGTTAATTGGGTATAGCGTTCTATCAGTTGGGGGGGTTCGCCAATGGCGATGTAATACCGGAGAGAGCCATTTTCAAAATTCGCGATCGCCTGCTCAGAAAATGTAAATTCAGCGCGACAATAGTTCTCATAAAAAATCAGGTAACTACCCAAATTATGCAATCCCAAATAAACCGGAATGCAAATATACATTGGATCGACTCCCGGTCTATAAATGTTTCCGGGGTCATAATTCCACATCTGGTACGTTTTACTCGTTGGCGGCGTATCTTTCGCGCCTCGTAAATTGATAGAAGATGCCCGTTCTCCTAGACCATAAATATGTTCTGCTGATTGCAAATTGGCTGGATGTATCCATCGTGTCCCCTGTCGTTGGGGCGGCAGTTCTTCTCGGATTACTTGTCCGGTTTCATGGTAAAATGTGAGGCGACCATCGAGACCAATCGTAATCTTCAAAGCATCACTGGCAATCATCCAGTCGTTGCCCCGGTTTTCTAAGGTTGTTTCAACAGCATCCCAATTCCCACAAGCAATGGCGTAGGGAATCGCTGGCAAACCCGGAAACCAATTCACTCGCACAAAATCAGGCGTGAGAAAATAGAGTTCAAGTTCTGCCTGCTCAAAGTAGAAATAAGCACCTCGCTCTGTTGGCTTAGCCTGGAGGAGTTTTCCTGGTGTGATAACGGATTCTGACGTGGCTTTGGGAAGATACAGGCGTTCGGCGCGATCGCGTTTATAGGAATAGACAAATGCGGCTGGTAAATATTGCCAAAAAAATAGCGAATTCACCAAGAATTTTAAGAATAGCCATAGCCGTTCTAGGAGTCTCATCAGGCTGCCTTCAATGCCGGGGCAATCGCGTTTAATGATAAAATTTTACCGAAAAGTTGCATTAGACAAAAAAATTTGTAATGGTGATGATATTTGGTGCATCCAGGTCAATGTCAGGCTAGGATAACCCAATGCATGGAAACAATGGTTATTCTTTCCTATAGACTAATCACTCGATTACTATCGTGCTTCTGCCAGAAGAGTGACATCCTCCCACACCAAATTGGAAATTATGGTGTGGGCTTCCTCAAATCACTTTGAGGATTTCCTGGTTATTCCATCGGAGGGATTTCGCCACTTGCCTAGATTAAGTTACCTCAACCCCCGGTAGATCGGCTGCACAGGCAGTTTCCTTTTCCACAAGTCCTGCGGTACTAAGTGAATCTATTCCTCGATTTCTAATGACCTGACCACTAGCGACATCCCTATCGGTTTTGTAGCCGCAGTGAGGGCAATCATGTACCCGAATACTTAGATCTTTTTTGACTTCACCTTTGCATTCAGGACACTCCTGAGAAGTGCCTCTGGCATCAACAACACCAAAAAACTTTCCACGCTTCCAACACACATATTTGGCAATGGCGCGGAATTGACCAAACCCTGCATCAAGCATCTGCTTACCCAACATCCCTTTGGCGCTAACTCTATAGTCTAAATCTTCCATGAAAACCATATCACCAGCATCACAAAGGGAATGAGCTTGCTTGAAGTGAAAGTCTTTCCTGATGTTGTCAATGTAGTGGTGAAGTCGAGCAACCTTGAGTCGTTGTTTCTCGTAATTTTTTGACCGCTTCTGTTTCCTATACAGCCTACGTTGCAGCAATTTTAGCTTGCTTTGTAGTGTCTTAAAAAATTTAGGCGGTTTGACAACAACGCCATCACTGGTCGCCAGTAAGGGCGAAGCATTTGCGGAGATTAGTGAACAGGAAGTGGCATAAGTATAGTATGCAAATGCTTCGCCCCTACACCCACGTCTACCCCAATTGGGTGTCCATGAGGTTTTGGGTCGGGGACACTGACATCGCATTGAATGTTGATACATGCATACCACTTATCGGCTTTCCTTGTAATTCGCACCTGTTTAACCGTAAAACCAGATGGAATAGGGCGGTGCAGGTTAATTGGGATTGTCCCCAGTTTTGGCAGTTTGACATGGATATTCGTTACTGGATTCTCTTTAAACTGGGGAAACAGTAGTGACTTAAACTGCCCAATTTTCTTAAACCTAGGGAAGCCAAACCCGCGAGACCTAAAATAATCCCAGCCTTTATGTAGTTGCTTTATCGTCTGCTGAAGGACTTGAGAGGGAACCTCTTTTAATTTGGGGTATTCCTTCTTAGCCTTTGGCAAATTGTTAAGCTGCCTTAGTTCGCCGGGGAATGGGGTATCGCACCGAATGATGTACTCTTTTTCCAGAGAACATCTATCAATCAAGCATTTGCGACTATTGCACCAATCCTTTATCTCCCCCAGTGCATAGTTGTAGGCACAGCGGCAAATTTCCATCCACTCAATCAATCGTTGTTCTTGAGCGGCATCCGGATAGATTCGGTAGCGATAGTTAAAGGTCAGCATACCCGTATTATACAACATTTACTGGCTAGCCGCGCAATGTTAAATGTCAATTTAGGTGAACATTGAGTTACCTAAATTGACCTTGGGGAATCGTGTATCCCAGCACGCTCATCACAGATTACAGTGTGGGTCTTACGACTTCCCCAAACCCCTGCTAAGATAAACCTCTACCTACCCTTTCTCTACCTAAAGATAGAGTCAATGTATTCAACAATTACGAATCGACTAGCATCACTGGGCGTCAAACCCAACTACATTATCGAGCTTGATTCGGCGACAGCGGCTCTACGGGCAACGGCTACATACCTTCATGGCAAAGAGTGGCGCTCAGGGGGGATTGCACCAGGGGTTATGGCTACCTTAGCCAACTTGGCTAACTACCTCCCCGATTCCGTAATTGAGACAATATCGACGTTATCGGGATGGATGGATGCCTCATCACCGAGGGTTGTCAATAAAGTGCGGGCAGACGCCATGTCTACCTGGGTGGTGAAGCAATATCCCCAACGGCGTTATCCGGCGGCGATGATTGGCTCTTCTAATGGTGCGGCTGTGCATCTGTGTGCCGCTCTAGGGATTCCCTGGTTACCGCAAACCCTCCTAGTTTGTGTGCGCCACTCCGTTGATCCGGATGAACCGAAACAGGAATTAGAGTGGGCGAAAGCACCTGTCCAACGACTGCTGAGAAAGAATCCTGATCTGCGGGTATACCAACTGCATGACCCCAACCAGGATCGCTTAAAAGTTGGTCGTGTTTCTTACTTTCGACTGAAGCGAACCCGTCTGGGTAGCGGGTTTAAGCAGTTCTTGACGCAGAATTTAGTACCGGGCGGTACGCTATTCCTGCTTGAATGTCAATCGACTTGGTTGTCTACTCAAGTGAGCGATCGCCATGTCTTCCAATTTGGCGGAAAAGGGAAGTTAGCGCCGGAGGAGTATTTTCAGGAGAGTCCAGAGATTGCCGAGTTTCTGCGACGACGCGGTTCTAAACATCGATGCTGGAATCTGCCCCCGGCTGATGGCAGGTTTCCTGAGTCAGAGTGGGGCTTTGATCCAGAGTTACGTGAGGATGTGGAGCGGTTTGCCCAGGATCATGGATTACGCGAGAACTAGGCTTGGGTTCTCAAAGAACATCTATCTTAAATAGTCGAATGGTACTGAAATAAACAGTTTGAGATCGCCGAAACCATTGATAGAGCGTAGGGTGGGCAATGCCCACCAGCATACCAGTCAGCGATAGTCATTGATAGTCCAAAATTGGCGCGATGATGCATAATAAAAGGATCGGGGACATTAGCTACCAGGAAAGCCATGACCCAACGCCACTGGCTCGATATTACCGAATATGTCTGTATCGGGGGTTCACTCTTAGGAACCGCGATCGCAGCCGCTACTCAGCAAGTCGTCTACGCGGCTACCCCCTTAACATTCACTCTGGGGGTGAATGTCCTGAATCGCCAACGGCTGCATCAACTCAACCGTCAACACCAGGATAGTGCGATCGCGCAGGTGTATCAAAATCTAGAACCGATTCACGAGCAATTCTCTCAACTGGATATCCAGACTCAGGAGCGTATCGATCACCTCAAGGATATTAACGCTCAACAGTATAAGGCGGCGATCGCGAAAATTCATCAGCTAATCGAACCCCTGAATCAACAATTGATTCAACTGGATACCCGCAGCCAAGAACAACTTGAACAATTCAATACCGCGAATCAGCAACAACACGCGGAAATTATTGCCCACATCTATCAACTCATCCATCCGCTGCACCTGCATCTTAGCCAACTCGACGAGAAAACCCAACAGCGCGATCGCCAAACCCAAGCCCAACTGGATCAATTACAGGTATTGCAACAGCTGCAAGGGGAAGGTATTCTGGCTTACATTAACCCCCTCATCGACACCCTTAATCAGGAACTAATTCGCCTAGATAGCCAAACTCAACAACGGTTTGCTGAATTTAGCGCCGCCAATCAGCAACAGCATGATGGGATTATTACCCAGGTTCAGGAACACCTGGAACCCTTAAAAACTCAACTCGACACCTTAACGCCACAGGTTACTAGCCAAGGATTACAGCTTGGACAGTTGAACGAGGCGATCGCGAAATGGTATGACTACCTTGAACCCCTGAACCAGCAAGTCTCTCACCTGGAAACCAACTCGCAACAGGTAAATTCCCAGCGACACCAACAGATTGAACAACTCAAGGAGACAATTGTTCAACTTCAGACGACAATCTATAAACTGCAAGATATTAAAGACAAAAATCGATTACCCTCACCGCCCAAAAACGCCCTAGAAACGCCAGAACCCTCCTCCCTTTCCCTGGCAATGTTAAGACATGAACTTGACGTCGGACTTCAGGGAGTGGGTAAAAATATTCATCAGATTGGTAATTCCCTGCAAGACTTATGGACGGGATTAACCACATTGGAAACCCGCACAGAGTCTGGCTTAATCACCCAGAAATGGCATTGTGTGCAAACCTTAACCGCCCATTCGGGTAAAGTGAATACTGTGGCAATTAGTCCCCAAGGAGAGATTTTTGCCAGTGGCAGTGATGACCAAACCCTTCGGCTCTGGCAATTAAAAACGGGTCAGGAGATGGGAATTTTGGCTAAAAACTTTGCCTGGTTTAATGGAGTTAAATCAATTGCCTTTAGTCGAGATGGGAAACGGCTTGCCTTTGGTAATGATGATTATACGATTAAGGTATGGGCTTTAGAAACGGGACAGGAACTTTATACCCTCATGGGACATTCGAGTTCAGTTAAATCAATTGTCTTTAGTCGCGATGGGCAACGTTTAATTAGTGGAAGTGATGATAGAACGATTAAACTGTGGAACCTGGAAATTGGTAAAGAAATTCCCTTATCGATCCAGCCTTCAGATTGGCTAGGGCGAGTCAACGCAGTGGCGATTAGTCCCAACGGTCAAATTATTGCTAGTGGGAGTGATGATAAGACGATTAAGGTTTGGGATTTAACCACAGGTCAATTAATCATGACGTTGAGTGGACATAAAGCGGCGGTTAAGTCAGTGGTATTTAGTCCCGATGGTAAAATGATTGCCAGTGGTAGTTCGGATCAAAGGATTAAGCTTTGGTATCTGGGAACGGGTAAAGAAATGAGTACCTGGCAAGGAAATTTTGGTTCGGTTAATTCACTTGCTATTAGTCGGGATGGAAAGGTTTTAGTGAGTGGGAGTTCTGATGAGACTGTGCAGCTTTGGCAGTTAAGTACAGGGAAAATTATTGATATTCTGAAAGGGCATAACGGTGCGGTGTATTCGGTGGCGATAAGTCCGGATAGAAAGACTGTGGTGAGTGGGAGTTCGGATAAGACGATTAGGATTTGGCGGTGTTGATGATGGGGGTATTGGGATTATATTTTAACGCAGAGGGGCGCAGAGGGAAGCGCAGAGGAACGCAGAGGAATTGGAGATATTTGAAAAGTCCGCGCTAACTATTTTTTAATTCATGCTCTATTTCTGCAATCGTTTGAGGTTTAATTTTTCCAGCTTTAGACTCTTCTATAGCATCCAATAACCGACGAGCATTGGCAGGTGATCTAAATAGATAAACAGTTTCAACTAAACTGGTTAAATCGGACTCTGAAATCCAAGCAACATTTTCACTATCACGACGGTTTATGATATAGACATGATGATTTTTTATCACCTGTTATAATAACTGAAAAAAGTCATTTCGTGCCTTTGTTGGGGATATGATTTTGTAGGGAAGCATAGGCTGATGTACATAGTTATGTTCGTTTATTATGAGCAATGCGCCCTGATAAAGCCAAAATAGAGACGAAGGCTTTATATCCCTTGGCTCATGAGCTATTGTCTCAATCCTGATTGCGATCGCCCCCAGAACCCGGATGGGATGCGGTTTTGCCGACGTTGCGGTTCTAAGCTGTTGCTGCGAGAACGTTACCGCAGTCTGGGATTGATTGGACAAGGGGGTTTTGGTAGAACGTTTTTAGCGGTAGATGAGGATAAACCCTCGAAACCCCAATGTGTGATTAAGCAGTTTTTCCCCCTCTACCAGGGGAAAAGTGATATTGAGAAAGCGACGGAATTGTTTGAACGAGAAGCGGTGCGTCTGGATGAATTGGGCAAACATCCCCAGATTCCGGAATTACTCGCTCATTTTACTCAGGATAATCGCCAGTATTTAGTTCAAGAGTTTATTGATGGGCAAAATTTAGCCCAAATCTTGGCAAAGGAAGGGGTATTTAACGAACATCAGATTCGGGCTATGCTGCGAGATTTGCTAGCTATCCTTGAGTTTATCCACTCGCGCTCTGTGATTCATCGAGATATTAAACCAGAAAATATTATTCGTCGTCGGCATATTTATACTGGGGAAACGGGGGAAAATGAAGAAGGTGTAATCAAGGGGAATTTGGTTTTAGTTGATTTTGGTGCGGCTAAACATGCCATTGGGAGGACAAAAACGGGAACGACTGTGGGGACACCGGACTATATTGCCCCAGAACAAGCTAAAGGGAAAGCTATTTTTGCCAGTGATTTGTATAGTTTGGGTGTTAGTTGTATTCATTTACTCACCCAGGTAGTTCCTGAACAATTGTTTGATACGGGTGAGGATATCTGGATATGGCGGCGTTACTTAAAAAATAATTCAGTTAGTGATGAATTAGCCTATATTTTAGATAAACTCCTGAAACGAGCAACTAATCATCGTTATCAATCTGTTGCTGAAGTTCTGGGAGATTTAAATCAACTCCCATCGATTTCACTAGCCCAACGTTCTACCCCATCGCTATCGCCCCAATCGATTACCCGGTCAGGATTTCAGGGGGCTGGAGGTCAAAGCGCGATCGCACAGGCTCCGGCAAATCCCCTAAACCTTCAGCCTCCCTCGCATCCACCCTTAACCAATTGGCAAGTTGTGCAAACCCTAAATGGACATTGGGGTTCGGTGGAAGCCGTGGCGATTAGTCCCGATGGTTTAATTCTGGCTAGTGGTAGTGCAGACGCCACGGCTATGTTATGGCAGTTACCAGAAGGACGAGAGTATCATACTCTAAATGGTCATATCGAACGAGTCTGTGCTGTTGCATTTACGCCGGATAGTAAATATTTAGCTACAGGAAGTTATGACCAAACGATTAAACTTTGGCAGGTACAGAATGGACAACTTATTTTAACCCTAACTGGTCATAAAAAATGGATTAGTTCCCTCGCCATTAGTCCCGATGGGCAGATATTAGCCAGTGGTAGCAATGATGGCACAATTAAGTTATGGCATATCCCACAGGGTAGGGAATTATATACGCTTACAGGACATACCACTTATATTAATGAAATTGCCATCAGTCCCGATGGAGAAAGTATTGCCAGTGTTAGTGGGGATGGAACGGTGAAATTATGGCAAATCAGTACAGGGGAAGAACAGGATAGTTTTGGCGATAGCCAGTTACGTTTCGGCTTTTTCTATTCCGTCGCCTTTAGTCCCGATGGGCAACTCCTCGCCACCGGAAAAAGCGATGGCACCATTACATTATGGCAGTTAGAGACAAGAAGGGAACTTGGTACGCTTAAGGGTCATAATCAACGAGTACGGACATTAGCTTTTAGTCCCGATGGATACACCTTAGCCAGTGGTAGTATGGATAAAACAATTAAGATTTGGCAACTCTACGATAGGCAAACCCTTGCTACCCTGAACGGGCATACCTGGGAAGTCTATGCTGTTGCCTTTAGCCCCGATGGTGAGACACTCGTGAGTGGCAGTATGGATAAAACAATTAAAATTTGGCATTGTGATTAAGTGAAAAGGCAGAGGGCAGAAGGTTTATCCCAGACTCCGCACTTCAAGTTTAAGTACAACAAACTACACATTTTATAAACGGAAAAAGTCCGAAAAATTCAACTCTTGAATATCTTTTAAAGAAACAATAATTGTTTTGGGGATTCTTGTGAGTCGGGAATATCCTTGGGTAATAATTATCGGTCTTTCTTTAATTAACTGGACTTTGGACAAAAGAAAATAGGTTCGTCAAGATTATGAGCGAACCCATTTTCTTTTGTCCAAAGTCCAGTTAATAACATCACCATGAATAACTTGTTTAGTTATAGCATGAGCATACCTATGAGTAAATTTCTTTTTATATCCAACAAAATCTAAACATTCACTAAAAGGTTTTTTACAATAATCACACTTAAATCTTCGACGATTTAAGTAGAGCATGACTTCTCGGTTACATATAGGTAAATCTCTCACTAAATGTCTTTGATTTTGATGAAGGCGATGGCTAGTATGACTACAGCGTGGGCATTTAGCTGTTTTCTTTGGAACTTTAACAGATAAAATTAATGTTCCTTCTGCCTCTTGGATTTTTTCGACTATGACTCCTGGCAAGTTGAGGAGCTTTGTCATTTCTCTTTTCACAATCACTATATTGGCTATGTTTTAGGTGCATTGTCTTAACAGTTTAGCACACTAAGTACGGAAGACCCGAAACTCGACCAGTTAGCCACGGCGACGGATGAACCCGATTTACTTGAGCAACTTAAGCAACTGATTAAGCAAGTGCGTCTGGAAATTACTGGGGCAAATTTTTAGTGTTTTGAATGTTGAAATGATTGGCAAATTGGTCAAGGGGAATAACTTTACAAAATGCCTCAATTATGTTCTCAATAAACAGGGGGCAACGCTCATTGGTGGGAATATGGCTGGAGAGAACCCTAGTGAATTAAGTGGAGAATTCAGCATCTGCCACTTTCTCAACCAGCGAGTGACTAAACCCGTTTGTCATATATCGCTGTCGCTACCCCAACGCGACCATCTGGATGACCGGACCTGGTGTGAAATTGCCGGACGTTACCTCCAAGCCATGGGGTTTACCCGCAACCAATATATCGTGGCACGGCATACCGACACGACACACGACCACGTCCATATCGTTGCCAGTCGGGTTAGGCTTGATGGCACTTGTGTTCAGGATTCCTGGGACTACAAGCGCACTCAGCAGGTACTGTCTCAAATTGAAGCTGAATATAGGCTAACACCGACAAGAGCAGATCGAGAACGCCGCGCTCCTACGACGGGACAAATGCGGCGATACCGGAAAGAACAAGTTAACTATGCCAATGGTAAGCGCTACCAACCCCCAGAGTTACCTGTTATCCGACAGCTACAACGGCTCATTGATGACAATACTCGGGACTGTCCCACCCTGACACAGCTAGTATCTAGACTCCAGCAATCTGATGTCACGGTGCGTCCGGCGATGACCGCTGAGGGTGAGGTTATGGGCATTAGTTTTGGACTCAATGGTATCAATTTTCCCGGTTATAAGCTGGGGAACGCCTATTCTTTACCGGGACTGCAAAACTATCGGGGAGTGGAGTGGGATGCCAAACGGGACGTAGTGGCTCTATCCCCAATCTCCTATACTAATTCTGAATCGATAGCAGGGCAACCCGACTCTGTTCAACAGCAGTTTTAACCGTCGTAGCACATCGGCTACGATCAACGGAAATTCTCCCTTGTCTGGGCTGAGGGGATCACCCTCGAACGGTATACTAGGCAGTGAGGCTGTCAAAAAAACTTCACAAACCCAACCGATAGCATAATTTGATACGGCAAGTGTCAAATTACCTCAGTAAATATCATGTAGCTGCCAAGATGAACGCAGGAATTGACCTTCAAGGAAGTTTTATTGAATCGCTTAAAGATTTTGGCATCCCCAGTGGTGCTGCCAAGGCGATGTGGATGCCCCTACCGATGTTCCTGATGATTATCGGTGCCACCGTGGGTGTCCTTGTCGTCGTCTGGCTGGAACGGAAAATTTCGGCTGCTGCTCAACAGCGGATTGGTCCGGAATATGCTGGACCTCTGGGTGTTCTGCAAGCCGTCGCCGATGGTCTCAAGTTGGTGTTTAAGGAAGATATCGTCCCCGCCAAAGCAGACCGATGGCTATTTACCCTCGGACCCATACTCGTCGTCATCCCTGTCTTTTTGTCCTACCTGATTGTCCCCTTTGGACAGAACCTAGTGATTACCAACGTAGGACTGGGGATATTTCTCTGGATTTCCCTGTCGAGTATTCAGCCCATTGGTTTGCTGATGTCAGGCTATGCCTCCAATAACAAGTATTCCCTACTTGGGGGGTTAAGAGCAGCCGCCCAGTCGATTAGTTATGAAATTCCCCTGGCGCTGGCGGTACTGGCAGTAGTAATGATGTCCAATAGCCTAAGTACCATTGATATTGTGGAAAAGCAATCCGGGTATGGCATCTTAGGCTGGAATATTTGGCGTCAACCGGTTGGCTTTTTGATCTTCTGGATTGCGGCGTTAGCCGAGTGCGAGCGACTTCCCTTTGACCTACCCGAAGCCGAGGAGGAACTGGTTGCTGGCTATCAAACGGAATATGCCGGCATGAAATTTGGTTTGTTTTATATCGGGTCTTACGTTAACCTAATCCTTTCTGCCGTATTAGTGGCAGTGCTGTACTTAGGCGGCTGGGAATTCCCGATTCCCCTAGACCGATTAGCCACTTGGCTAGGTGTGAGTGAAACCAGTTCCTGGTTACAGGTGATTACCGCTTCTGTGGGAATTACCATGACCTTGCTTAAAGCTTACTTTCTCGTCTTTATTGCCATTCTGTTGCGCTGGACAGTTCCCCGTGTGCGGATTGACCAACTCCTAAATCTAGGATGGAAGTTTCTTTTACCGATTGGATTAGTGAATCTGCTGTTAACGGCTGCTCTTAAACTCACCTTTCCCGTTGCATTCGGGGGTTGATTGTTGATTATTCATTGGTCATGGTTAAAAACAAATGACCAATGACCAAGGACAAATGACGAATGACGAATCATAAATTATGCTCAAGTTCCTCAAACAAGTTGGCGATTATGCCAAAGAAACCGTTCAAGCTGCCCGTTATATTGGTCAAGGTTTATCTGTAACCTTCGACCACATGCAGCGCCGTCCTGTTACCGTGCAGTATCCTTATGAAAAACTGATTCCCTCTGAACGGTATCGGGGTCGGATTCACTTTGAATTTGACAAGTGTATTTCTTGCGAAGTCTGTGTACGAGTTTGCCCGATTAATCTGCCGGTGGTAGACTACGAGTTCGATAAAGCCAGTAAGAAAAAGAATCTCAAGCACTACAGTATTGACTTCGGGGTTTGTATTTTCTGCGCGAACTGCATTGAATACTGTCCCACCAACTGTCTGTCGGCGACAGAAGAGTATGAAATGTCTACCTACGATCGCCACGAACTCAACTATGATAATGTGGCGATGGGACGGCTGCCGTACAAGGTGACGCAAGACCCTATGGTTACGCCATTACGGGAGTTGGCTTACTTACCCAAAGGAGTCACAGAGCCCCACGGTTTACCGCCAGGTTCTCAACGTGCTGGTTTGCGTCCGGAAGAAATTGTCGAGCAAATGGAACCTGCTAAAGAAGAAGAAACAGCGAAGAATGCTTAAAGCTAGTCCCACGGAGTCTTTTCCCGTGGGATTAATGTGTCAGTTTAACTAGAGTGCAAGGAGTGAAGGTACAGTGGATCTAGCCCAAGGGGTTCAGTTTGTTTCATTTGCGATTTTGTCGGTAATGATGATTGGGTCAGCCTTAGGGGTTGTCCTACTCAATAACATCGTTTATTCGGCATTTTTACTTGGCGGTGTCTTCATTAGTATGGCGGGGTTTTACCTGTTACTAAATGCTGATTTTGTCGCCGCCGCGCAAATCTTGGTTTATGTAGGTGCGGTGAATGTGCTAATTTTGTTTGCCATTATGTTGGTGAATAAGCGAGAAGATTTTAAACCAATTGCGAATCGTTGGATTCGTCAAGGTGCAACCGCGCTGGTTTGTCTGGGATTATTTGCCTTGCTGGGAACGATGATATTAGCGACACCTTGGTCGATATATTCGGGTACGGTGGTCGAGGGTGAAGGATCAGTGGTGGAGATTGGTAAGCATTTCTTCAGTGACTTTTTACTGCCATTTGAACTCGCTTCGGTACTGTTGTTGATGGCGATGGTGGGTGCAATTATTTTGGCACGTCGCGATTTTATCCCAGAAAGCTTGATACCTCGCGATACATCAGAGACTGAGTTTTCTACCTTGCCAGAACGCCAGCGTCAGTTGGCATCTGTAGGCGGAGATGCTCAAAAAAGCACCCGATAAAAAGTCTTGTGCTATGGGCGGGAATAGGGACGAGTGTAGGGGCGGGTTTAGGGGCGGGTTTAGGTTTTCAATAGATTTTGTGACTGATAAGTGATCAACAAAACCCGCCCGACTGGGTTACCGATAAGTGATCAACAAAACCCCTCCAAGTGTCAAACATCGAACATTAAAGATTAATTCATGGAACTGCAACTTCAATATTTTTTACTGCTAGCGGCTGCTTTGTTTTGCCTTGGTATCTATGGTTTGATTACCAGCCGCAATGCTGTGCGCGTGTTAATGTCAATTGAACTGCTGCTGAATGCGGTCAATTTGAATTTAATGGGGTTTTCTAATTTTATTGACCCTGTAGGAATTAAAGGTCAGGTTTTTGCTGTGTTTGTGATTACTGTAGCGGCGGCTGAAGCGGCGGTTGGGTTGGCAATTGTGCTGTCGATTTATCGCAATCGTGACACGATTGATATGGAGCAGTTTAATTTGCTCAAGTGGTAAGTGTAGGCTGAGGGCGCACGTTAATATATATCGGTGAGGGCGCACGTCGGTCATTGGTGTCAACTTCAGCTAAAGTCGTCACCATCAGTCCCTCTCCATCCCCCCTAACCCCCCTTTGAAAGGGGGGAATAGGGAGAGGGGAGCAAGAGAATCCGGTTTCCCTCAGAAGCTTTATAGCGGTTTGCGACTTGGTAGAATACAATTGAAGGAGTGAAGTAGTGTGCTTAATGACAGGGACAGATGAAAGCCTACTCAATTGACTTGCGACAAAAAGTTGTGGAAGCCGTCTCAAATCAAGAAGACTCTCAAAGAG
>NZ_JAVKEW010000165.1:0-5176 GCF_040226375.1 Coleofasciculus sp. G2-EDA-02
TTGACTTCTCCCCCGGTTAAAACGCGGGGGATTCTAAGAGGATACTACGGGACGAACTAAAGCCGCGTCCCTTCGTTTTGCTCGTCTTCTTAGAGTTCCAGAGAAAAACCCTGGATGGCGCAGTCAAAAACGCCCTACTGACCTTGGCTAGGTCAAGACCTAACTGTATCTCTACTTATAGTTATATTATATCACTTAAGAATGTTATTGCGGGATAAATCCCGCTGTCTTTACGACTTGCTCGGTTTCATCCCTCGGATAAATCACGAGGGCTTTCACCATCGCTTATGACGTAATCCAAATGGTGCAATATTTGAATAGTATGATGCCAAGAAAAATGTCCTTAAATCGTCTCGTAGTAGGGGCTAAAGCCGCAGATCGTCACCTCTGGCAAAATCAATGGCTTCGCCGATGCTTAACCGCAATCATTGGACTAATTCTAGGAATTAACGTAGTATGCTTCCCAGCGATCGCGGCGACTCCAGCCGTAGAAGTTAATGTGAGTTTAGGCAATCAAGCGGATGAATTGAAGTTCTTCCCCAACCAATTTGAGTTTGTCGCCGGCACACGCTATAAACTATTGCTAGATAATCCTAGTCCCCAAAAGCACTACTTCACCGCCAAAGACTTCGCTGATGCGAGTTGGACTCAAAAAGTTGAAGCTGCCAAAGTAGAGGTTAAAGGGGCAATCCATGAACTGGAACTAAAACCGACTGGTGAAGCTGAATGGGTATTTGTGCCGATGAAACCGGGAACATATCAACTCCATTGTTCAATTCCTGGACATACAGAAGCAGGTATGGTAGGAGAAATTACAATAAAACCTTCATAACCTGGGTTATAAAGCGGCGATGGGAATAAGACATTCTTTCCAATGTCAGCTAATCGCTGAATTCATAATTCGGGCTTGCTGCACAATTCCCAAACCCTTAGCTATTAAGGCTTTTAGTGGCATTGATATTTGCTGTTGTTCAAGAAATCCGGGTTAAACCCTTTTATACCCTTGCACCGCTATCAGGGAAAATGTACGATGGCTCCCCCTGCTTCCCCTGCCTCCCCTGCTTCCCCTGCTCCCCCTGCTTCCCCCGCTTCCCCTGCTCCCTCCACCAGACTTATTCAGCAAGCCCTAATTCATTCTCCAATACGGCAGCTACGCGCAGTATCATGGCTTCATTATAAGGAGCGGCAATAATTTGCACACCCAAGGGCAGAGAAGTAGAGAGCTTGACAGGAGCCGATAAAACAGGTAATCCAATAAATGATAAAGGTTGGGTAAATAGTCCCAAATTTGGGCGCACTAATACCTCTTCTCCCCCAATTACCATTGTTTCTTGATCTAAGCCAGGGGCGACACAAGGCGTAGTCGGGGCGAGAATAATATCCACTGTCTGAAACACTTCTCGTACCCTTTGGCGATACCATTGGCGAAACCGTTGCGCCTGAATGTACCATGAGGCGGGAATTAAAGCCCCCGCTAAAAAACGATCGCGCGTGGCTCTGTCAAAGTCTTGGGGACGCGATCGCAAGTTGGCAAAATGTAGATTAGCCCCTTCTGTAGCTGTAATAATATAAGCTGCCGCTCTTGCCCGATGCGCTTCAGGTATCCTAACTGTAGCGGTTACATCCAGCGCCTGGGCGACTTTGGCGACAGCATCCAAGGCTTCTGGGGTAGCGCCTTGAGCAAAATACTCCCCCGCCACCGCAATCCGTAATCCTTCAATTCCCTCTTCGAGTTGTGGTAAACAAAGTTCTGGGGGACGTTGTGTACAAACCGGATCACGTTCATCGCTTCCCTGAAGGATATCAAATGCAGTAGCAATATCCCGTACTGAACGGGCAAACGGACCAATATGGTCTAAACTACTGGAAAATAAAATAGCCCCTGCCCGTGATAAACGCCCGTATGTTGGTTTTAACCCAAAAACTCCGCACAATGAAGCCGGAACCCGGATTGAACCATTGGTATCGGAACCCAAGGTAAGGGGGACTAATCTGGCTGCAACCGAAGCGGCGGAACCGCCAGATGATCCACCGGAGACACGAGTTGGATCATGAGGGTTTGGTGTTGCCCCATAATGACTATTTACAGTCACAAACCCATAGGCATATTCATCCATATTTAAAGCCCCCACCAGCACCGCCCCCGCTTGCTTAAGTCGGGTAACGGCGGTAGCATCGTGGTTGGCTGGGGGATTTTCGGCATTAATTTTTGATCCGGCTAGGGTGGTTAATCCAGCAATATCAAATAAATTCTTCACCGCAAACGGAACCCCAGCCAAGACGCCAGGAAATTCCCCTCTGGATATCGCCTGATCCACCCGTTGCGCCTCAGCGATTGCCGTATCAGCCGTAATTGCGGTAAAACAATTTAAGCTAGAGTTACGGGCATCAATCTGCGCCAAACAATCCCGCGCGATCGCACTTGCGGTTACTTCACCCTGATAAACCGCCGTAGCTATCCCCACAGCGTCGGCTTGTCTCCAATTAAAAGTCATGGTTCAAAGATGGGTGCGGCTTCTATAGTATCCGGTAAGGGAAAGTCATTCACCAATTGTGCGATCGCGGCAATTCGAGTAAGGTTATCGACGACACCAAAACGGTATTCTGGGTCAATCGGCAAATCAATCAACTCCGCCATGCGATCGACATATTCACCAACATCAAAGCTTTCTTTGGTCATAGCTGAATCTGTTATGAATTCCCTATTGCTTGTTCTGTGTCTCCTGTTCCCTGTTCCCTAACCAATAACAAACGCTTCCTTAGCATAATTATCCCAGGTTCGGTGACAGCGTTCAGCAATAAACGGTTGAACTCGGAACTTCGGCGGATCACCCTCTAGGACATCAATCCGTAAAAATGAATAGAGTCGCTGCTTTTTAGAACCATGACCATGACGACCGACATAAAGACGCGATCGCGCTACCATACGGGAGGGATTATTATTAATAAACCCAACAGATTCCATTATCTCTGAACCTTCTTTGCGTTGACGTCGTAAACTATGACCACTCCCACCGCAGATAATCCAGGGAATATGGGAATCCGCGTGTCCGGTATCCACCGTTTCTATATATTCTAAACAGTGGGCATGACCGGTTAACACCAAATCCACCAAAGGACGCCCCTGGGCTAAATCACCCACCTCCGTCGTCACAGCATCCAAAACTTGACGGAGGCGGCGACGAACTGCCCATGTTTGTGCCTGTTGCCATTTGGTTGCTTCGGTTACGTAGGGGGGATGATGCAGGTAAATCACCCGTCCCCGTACCTCTTGATTCTGCCAAGACTTGGTTAGCCGTTGGCGTAGCCAGTCCAATTGTTCAAAGTCAATAGTAGTTTCTTCATCCGATGCCAATTGTTTATTAATATCCAAGCTTAGTTCATCAATTTGCTCTAATTTCACATTCAAATCATCAAGCTGTTCTGCCTCTTCCGGGTTATCCGCATCCAGGGTAGCGGCGGTTTCCATAAGTTGCATTTTTTCGGCTTCTAGTTCATCCCGTCGCTGTTCTAAAAGGCGGCGAAAGGCTTCCCCTTCTGGCGTGGCTGGAATCGGTGCGGGGGAATTAAAGGTATTGGAATCAAGGGCAAAAAAGTCAATTCCGCCGCTACGGAACGTATAGTAACGGTTCGGTAAGCGGGTAAACTCTCCAGGTTGGTAGCGCAAGCAACGTCCTGTGTCTGTCTTAGCGGTATAGTGTTGGTCTAAATGATTTTCCAACTGTCCCCACTGTTTCAATGGCTTCAGATAGTCCAAAAAAGCTTTAGTATAAGCTTTACCCTTATGTGATCCGTGCCAACCTACATTCAGATCGAGTTTAGTCTTCAACAGGTGGCGCAGGGGCCAAGTTACCTGTGCCATAACCCCGTAGACGAAGGGTAAATCATAATAATCGTGATTTCCAGGGATGGTGAGCAAGGGAAGATTAAACACCATTTGGTCATAAGAAATTTTATGGTGAGAGTCGCCATCGACGAGAAACTCGCGGTAGGGTTTGATAAAGTTTTGGGGATAATATTCACTCGAACCTACCTGATATACCACGTCACCGGTATGCAATACAAAGCGGCAGTCATCGCGGTGATTTAGCATCATTTCCACAATTTTGCGTTGTGGATCATGTTGTTTATGAGATCCAAAGCCTGTATCACCGACGACTAAAAATGAGAACTCTGGATGATCGGGTCTATCATCGTCTAATACCAGCCGAGTTTGATCGATATCCCGTTCAACGATTAACGGATCTTGCCAGCTAACTCGTTGTTTCATCTGCTGGATTTTTTCGGCAATAGGAGGATCGGACACAAATTGCATAATGGTTCACTGCCAAAGGTTTGCGTTTTGAGATTATCCTCCGATATCTAGAATGATCATCTATCTGAATGTGGGGATCTGAGCAATCGATCCTCTAGCGAGGAAAACACTTGCGTAGCATGATTTGACCGACTAAACCATTTTCCTTTGGGGATGCGAAATGGACAACCTCAATCACCGTGAAGCAGGGTCCAATATGGTGCAGCATCCCTTCAGCAAACGAGATCAACTCGCCGCAACAGGGTAGCCGAGATAATTCCACCCGTTCTCCGTTTAAGTCTTCCAACTCCGGTGAATAGTCTTTATGGGATGTTCTCGGGGCATTCTCGAACATCATTTGTACTTTAACCCGTTCCATGAATAATACACTCCTGATTCAACGCCTATAGTAGGTTAACTCCCAATTGCCACATTTTCCTCACTCCGATAGAATTTTCGCGACGCTGATTGATCAACGAGCCACATCCAAGTTTTCCCACACATTGCACTCCAGGCAAGGGCTTCAGCCAGCAATTTAGGCAGGTTAAATGAGGGGGGAGAATCCTTAATATTTTTCTCTGCTCAAAGAATTAAACTAGATATAGAGCAAAATACTGTCTCGTCTATTTTGGAGGTCATTTTCACCAACCTTGCCCTAAAAGGGACAAGGATTGACCAAGCCAGTTTGGAAACGTAAGCGGTGAATAGCTCGGTTTGAGCCTAGTTCTGGCACAGACTTCCGAATACTTCCCTAGTTCGGACTAGCCTCTAAGCCTAATTGGTTAGGCGTTGGGTAATGCCAAGACATCTTGGACTGGGTGGGCGAAGGGACTTATTACAGGGTTTGCTGGTTCCTGGGATTATCTCCATTTAAAAACCAGC
>NZ_JAVKEW010000166.1:0-4061 GCF_040226375.1 Coleofasciculus sp. G2-EDA-02
GACCTAACTGTATCTCTACTTATGGTTATATTATATCACTTAAGAATGTTATTGCGGGATAAATCCCGCTGTCTTTACGACTTGCTCGGTTTCATCCCTCGGATAAATCACGAGGGCTTTCACCATCGCTTATGACGTAAATTCTCCAAAATATTCATGTTTAATCCCCGTGACAAAAGGGGGAAACTCAAAAAGTTAGGGGAATCCCCCAAGTCTGACACCTTCCCCTAACTGGTTATTCGGGATGCTCAAAAACGTCCAGCCTCTACATCGCTCAGTTGGCTTAAGGAAAGTTATGCCAACTATTCTGAACTTAACAGAAGCGATTAGAGTTGCGCCAGGGACGTTATCTATGAATACTCAGGCTTATATAATACTAAACCTAATTATTTTGGCAACCGTATTGAGTCACCCTGTAATCTACATTCAAACTCATCAACATTTCCTGATGTCAATGTTTTCCCATAAAGCAAGGCAAAATTCATTATTGACACAAAAAAAACAGTTAGACGAACCGCCGCTAAATCCAGGTTCTCCTGATGAACGGGTGCCAGCAGGAACCCACAAGAGCGATAGTTTGGCTGTTGTGCAGACAAGGAAGGGTTTGGTCAAGGTGGAAGACGAACCTACTCCACCAAAAGAGGACAGACCTGGCGGTAGTCGGTGGATTACTATTTAAACCCCGTCTAGATTATAAACTGAAATCAATCTTATGGGAGAGGCAAATGAAGCCGAAATTATTTAGCAAAAATTATCCGAGACTTCTATCTCAAATCTATATAATTCGATAGAAAGCTTGAACCCGATCGCCTTGTTAACCTGATTACAGTGGTGTTGCAGAGGTTCACAGCAATAGAGACCTCTCGCACCGGATGAAAATAACATAACAGGAGGATATAATATGTCTGCGACAGGATTACCAGCATTTGACACCACCGTTCAAAAAAATTACTTGGGTCAATGATGTAGCCGCAGAACTAGGTTGGGAGGAGAAAGAGAGAGCCTTCCAGGGATTGCGCGTCACCTTGCACGCTTTGCGCGATCGTTTGATAGTATAACTCCGTGCGTAATGTAATTATAAATAGCTGAATTGAGGACTGATAATTTATGCAAATTCCATTAGAGATTTCCTATCGTGATGTGCCAAAAACTGAAGCTTTAGAGGCATTAGTACGGGAAAAAGTCGGTAAGTTGGAGCAGGTTTGTGACCACCTTAATAGTTGCCGCATTGCGATTGAACAGGCACACAAAAACCCCAATAGCGGTTCCCCCTATCGGGTAAGAATCGATATGACAGTACCACCAGGTCACGAACTTGCTGTGGTCGAAAATCCCGGAGAAGGAAATCAGTATCAGCCTGTAGAAACCGTAGTGCGTAACGCCTTTGAGTCGGCACGCCGCCAGCTTATCGAACTCACCGAACGGCAACAGAATAAAGTCAAGTCTCATCCTACTCAGGAAATGACGGCAATAGTTACTAAGTTATTTCCAGAAGAAGGGTATGGTTTCCTTAAAAGCCTGGAAGGTCAAGAAGTCTATTTCCACCGTAATAGTGTCCTCCATAATGACTTTGACCGCTTAGGAATCGGTACAGGCGTCCACTTTTTTGCTGAGGAAGGCGAACAGGGATTGCAAGCCAGCACTGTGCAGATTGTAAACAAGCCGGGTGAGCGTATTTCCAAAGTTGATGAATTGGAAATTGAACAGCCCCTCGGTTGGAACCAATAGATTAGCACTTGTAGAGACGTAGCATGCTACGTCTCTACACTGTTAGGAATTATTCCACCGACAAAACTTGCACCGTTTCTCCTTCTCGAATCAAGCTTTGACCAACGGGTATCATAGCCAGACCCGTAGTTTGGGCTAAATTAATTAAATTACCCGAACTGTGACTCCCACCCGCCAGATTGAATTCATAGTTTCCCTCAACTAATTGAAGCTGACCCCACAAATAGGATTCTCGACGCCCATCAGATTGGAGTTCATTACGAGAGATGGCGTTGATAAACCTCGGCTTCCATCGTTGCATTGGCAAACCGGAACGCTTTCTCATCGCAGGTTGCACAAATCGCCAACAACTGACTAAAGCCGAGACTGGATTTCCGGGTAGACCAAAATATAATACTTGATGCAGTGAGCCTTTTTTATGCCCCTGATGAGGCGGGAACGTCGCCACGGTTAAGGGTTTACCAGGTTTAACCGCAACCGAACGAATATGAATCTCAGCACCCAGTTGAGCTAAAATTTCATCTACATAGTCATAATCTCCCACAGAAACGCCACCTGTAGATAGAACCATATCAGCGGCGGGAATCGCTTGGGCAATGGCTTGCTTCAGGGCGTCTGGTTTATCGCGGACAATCCCCTGTACCTTAGGAATTCCGCCACAAAGAGTCACCCAAGCGGCTAGGGCGTATTGATTGGAATCGACAATTTGACCCGGTTGCAAAGGTTGGTACGGCGTAACCAGTTCATTCCCCGTGGAGAGAATCGCGACTTTGGGACGGCGATAGACGGTGAGTTCCGTACATTGGGCGGCAGCTAGGACGGCAATTTCTGGCGCACCCAGTTGAATTCCTGCGGCTAAAAGGGGTTCTCCAGAACGGTAAAATGATGCCTGATGACGCACGAAGCCTTGAGGTTTCGGTGCTTGTAAGATTAAAACATGGTTATCCTCACGCAATGTATGTTCCTGCATCACCACTGTATCGGCGCCCTGTGGCATACATGCACCGGTAAAGATACGCGCAGATTGTCCGGCTGCAATCGTTTTTTGCGGTTGATATCCGGCGGGAATATCTTCGACGAGTTCTAAACGTATCGGTTGCTGTTCACTAGCTGAGTGCACATCAGCATAGCGCACCGCATAACCATCCATAGCAGAATTATCCCAGTGGGGAAAATCCAATTGGCTAGTTACAGGAGCAGCCAAAATGCGACCTGTAGCGGCGGATAGGTCTATAATTTCGCTGTCTAACTGGGAGTCTAAGGGGTGGATGAGATCTAAGATAATCGATTCGGCTTGGTTAACGGGTAGCATGGGTTTAAAGGAAATCAGAAGCGGGATTAATGTTCGATTTTACTGTGAACTGATTACTTTTATCCTTGTATTCAAAACCATGAAACCCCTCTCAGCATAGTTCTGAGAGGGGTTTTTTTTCTTTATTTTCGCCTCAACAGTGGGCGACATAATACATTGAAACAGGTAATACCAAATCCGGGTTAACTACCCCCTTTATGAGTAGAGACAAGGCAATAGGCAATAGGCAACAGGCTTTCATCGGCTAAGGGATAAAGGGGGCAGGCGGATTTGGTATAAGAAGTACCCGATTTAAGTGTCTTGCTTGTGACGTTTAAAAGTCGCCGTACTAACCCCTGCTAGAGCCAGTAAGCCCAGAACGGTAGCGGGTTCGGGAACGGCGGTAGGCTCTGAAACAGTCACAGTTGCGATCGCGGCAGTAGGATTTCCTACGGAGACTGACTCAACGCCATCGGTAAACGAAATAGTCAGCAGAGCCTGTAAATCGAGAATTTCATTGCCAGAACCGGAAACAAAGGAGCCTTGATCGAGATTATCTGGATCAACAAAATTCACTCCTATGGGTTTATTGAGGGTGCCATTCACGTAGAAACTTGGCTCAAAATCCGTTGTGGCTCCCTCCTCGTCAGAAGAAATGGAAAATGCGGATACGGCATCATTGCCACTCCAGTTCCATTCCCAAGCCTTCAACTCATCAGCCGACACAATGCCATCAGCCGCATCGTCTTCATCGGCGAAGATGGTACCAAAAATAGAGCCACCACCATCTTCTTCCCACCAGCCGATATATTCAATATCCCAGCTAAAGAGTACAGCATTAGCAGGTGCAGCCAGTGCAGCCCAACCTAACGCCACCGTTGCAGCAAAAGCTAAGTGTTTCTTGATACTCCCCGCCCTATAAGAGCGGGGATTCTTCCGTCACAGGGATTCCAGTGAATTTACCCTCAGAAAGCATCTTGACCGTGTATCCCACGGCTGCAAGTCCTCTTATACAGACTACTTGTGCTGCGGCTACATCTCT
>NZ_JAVKEW010000167.1:0-2245 GCF_040226375.1 Coleofasciculus sp. G2-EDA-02
GACCTAACTGTATCTCTACTTATGGTTATATTATATCACTTAAGAATGTTATTGCGGGATAAATCCCGCTGTCTTTACGACTTGCTCGGTTTCATCCCTCGGATAAATCACGAGGGCTTTCACCATCGCTTATGACGTAAAGGAGTCGATAAACCATTAATCCTGAATTTTTGCCAAAATACGAAAGGCAAACATGGTAAATCAGTATAAATAGGTACAAGCATGGCATCCATTCGTGAGCTGCACCAACAAATTATCGACAAAGAACGCACAAGTGTTGAAATCACGCAAGACGCCCTCGACCGAATTCAGGCGCTAGAACCCAAAGTCCATAGCTTTTTGCATATTACTGCAGACCATGCCCTAGAACAGGCACGTCAAGTGGATGCCAAAATCGCGGCTGGGGAAGAGATTGGCATGTTGGCTGGGATTCCAATTGGCATCAAGGATAATATGTGTACCCAGGGTATTCCCACCACCTGCGCCTCTCGGATTCTGGAAAACTTTGTCCCGCCTTATGAGTCTACAGTGACTCAAAAACTTAAGGATGCGGGTGCTGTCATGGTGGGCAAAACCAACTTGGATGAATTTGCCATGGGGAGTTCCTGCGAAACCTCTAGCTATCAACAGACGGCGAATCCATGGGACTTATCCCGCGTTCCTGGGGGTTCCTCTGGGGGTTCGGCTACCGCTGTTGCGGCTAGCGAATGTGTGGTTGCTCTCGGTTCGGATACAGGGGGTTCAATTCGCTTACCGGCGTCATTCTGTGGGATTGTCGGGATGAAACCGACTTACGGCTTAGTGTCTCGTTATGGTTTAGTCGCTTATGCGTCGTCGTTAGATCAAATTGGTCCGTTTGGACGAACAGTAGAAGATGCGGCTATTTTACTTAATGCGATCGCAGGCTATGATCCGAATGATTCCACCAGTCTCAAGCTGGAGATTCCTGACTATACCAAATCCCTGCAACCTGATTTAAAATCCCAAGGGCTCAAAATTGGCATTATTAAAGAAACCTTTGGTGAAGGCTTAGATCCCATCATTGCCAAAGCTGTTCAAAACGCCATTGAACAGCTCAAAAGCCTAGGCGCTGAAGTACAAGAAATTTCTTGTCCCCGATTTCGCTATGGGTTACCCGCTTACTATATTATTGCTCCCAGCGAAGCCTCAGCCAACCTAGCTCGCTACGATGGCGTCAAGTATGGATTTCGCACGCCGGAAGCAGAAAATCTCCTGGAGATGTACAAAAAAACTCGTGCAGCCGGGTTCGGGGCGGAAGTCAAGCGCCGGATTATGTTGGGTACTTATGCTCTATCCGCCGGCTATTATGACGCTTATTACCTAAAAGCACAAAAAGTTCGCACTCTAATTAAGCAAGACTTCGAGCAGGCGTTTGAAAAGGTTGATGTTTTAGTTTGTCCCACCGCCCCCACTACTGCATTTAAAGCGGGAGAAAAAACCTCAGATCCGTTAACTATGTACTTATCTGACTTAATGACAATTCCCGTTAACTTAGCCGGATTACCAGGAATGAGTATTCCCTGTGGATATGATGACCAAGGATTACCTATTGGTTTGCAGCTAATTGGGAAAGTTTTGGGAGAACAACAGTTATTTCAAGTCGCCTATGCTTACGAACAGTCTACGGATTGGCATCTCAAGCAACCACCACTTAAATAGAGCAGGGGGAGCTGGTAAAGACGTAAGGCGTGGAACTATGGCGAGCAGGGGGAGACAATTTTTCGGGGCGGGTTTGACCGATAACATTATCGAGAAAACCGATAACTTGACTCACGCCCGCCCTGCTGGGAAAACAAGGTGAGTCAAAAATAGCATCAAGATGAAGAATTATATTTTCTTTCTGGGAAAGAGGTTACTAATCCTAGCGGGAATTGTCGCCATCGTTTATCTATTAGCCTGCATCTCTATCCGGTTAGGGCAAAATCGGCTAGTTTTTGTTCCCTCTAAGACGATTAAAACCACACCAGCAGACTTGGGATTGAGTTATCAGGAGGTGTGGATACCTGTTTCTCCTGGAAAGCAAGAACGTCTCCATGGGTGGTGGATTCCCGCCACCTCCCCCCAAATCGGGGTGCTGCTTTATTTACCTTAATGTCGGCAGAAGGCTCCCGTTATAACCGAGGGGGATTTATCGAGGCGAAGCCGAGTACCCCCAATGGTTTAGCGGTGAGATGAATGCCGACCAACTAACAACCCTCGCGACAGCGAATCGATATAATTCTAC
>NZ_JAVKEW010000168.1:0-5561 GCF_040226375.1 Coleofasciculus sp. G2-EDA-02
GTCCATGGGTTTTTTTCTCTAGGTTACTCGCGCCTCACGTACTAGCATCACTTTACGTGATAAGTATCGATTACTCGATTGGCAATACTCACGAATTTTTGCCTGTGCTAGACTACCTTTATACTGTAGCACAATAAATACTACAATGCCAAGGGAAAAGATACTAAGGGTAGTGCTACCTCTGCGCCGGGGCTGTGGTGCAATTTGGCATTAAAAAAGTTATTGCTGGAGAGTCTAAAACCTTTGCCGGTGCCAGAGAATTTATGGAATCCCATGGCGTGGAGGTTGTTGATTTGAATCTAGAGGAATGCCAACAGATGATGAGCGACTTTATTCAAAACAACCCAAAGCTCTGGAATGAAGATATTGGCGTTTAACTCATCCCACGCGCTTACCCTGAGCCAGAGTGCGATGTTCCAGACGTAGCATGAATGTCTGTGTGCACAGGAGCATAGGAGTAGAGGGTTAAGGGTGTAAACAAATGACATAAACGAATGACAAATCACTGGTTAATGAAAATTCACCAGAACTTCACTAGGTTTTTCTGTGACTTTATCTGGACTTGATGGACGATTCGCTAATCTGGTAAATAAGCTAAGGCAATCGATTCACACCCAAGCAATCTCTCCTGCCAACTGGCTTAATCAGCATCGGCAATTTGCAATTTGGTGAAATTTGAGAAAGACGCCTTGTGTAATACGACTGATACTGGAAATTATCACTAGGAATTATCAATCATGACTGGCTCTCCTTTACGAAAATTTCTCTTTACGCCGATAATACTTTCGACAGCCGTGTTCTCAGTTTTGACCTTACCCCTAGCATTCTTCGGAGATAAAGAGGTCACAATCCAATTTCAGGGAGAGCCTGTACATCATGGACAACTCCGGGATATTGCTACTCCTTACCTAGGATTGGCAAGTGTTTTGGGTGTAGGTACGGGAATTGCTACGGTAGCCGTAACTGGCTGGCTTCAGTCTTCTCGAAAATCGGCTCACGCCGAAGAACAGCTTTCGGATTTAGAGCGAAATCTTAAAGAAAAAGAACAACTTTTAGAAGAATTGAAACTTTCTAAATCTCGACTCGCAGCGGCTGGACTCAATAACTTTTTAGAGCAAGAACTCGAACAGGAATTCGTTCAGCTTTCTGATAGCGAAGTTCAACACCTGGTTGAAGAAACCGTTAAACCGGAACCGGAAATAGTTCAGCCTTCTGATCACGAAGTTCAACACCTGGTTGAAGAAACCGTTAAACCGGAACCGGAAATAGTTCAGCCTTCTGATCATGAAGTTCAACACCTGGTTGAAGAAACCGTTAAACCGGAACCCACACCAACACATGCTGTGATGAAATCCCGGGAACTCCTGATGAGTAACCCTTTCATCATCACCACACAACCCTTCTACACCCAACCCGCTACCGCTCATCCAGTTAGCTCTCAAACAGCATCGGCGAAATTTGCCTCAGCTCAAAGCTTCTTAGGTTATCAGACAAAAACATCTGTCCCATCGGCAAATGTTACCCAACCTAACGAGTCTGAGGTTGAGCAACTTCAGGTTCAACTGCAGAACATAATGGCTCAGATGATTGTCATGCAAGCCGAACTACAGGTAGTTCAAAAAACGGCTCAGTCTCAGGGACATGCAACCCAGCCGCGCCATTCAACATCACTCAAGGTGGTTCAGTCTTGGTCTGAACACCCTCATGCAGTAATTAAATAGTCGATACCCCCCCTTTTTTTGGGTATACGTCAAAACTCAAAACTCAATCTATTCCAATTTCGCTGAGTTCGATGATCCCACCTCAGCGGTTTCTTCACTACTCGGTAACTCGAGGCAGTATCCCGCACCGTATACTGTTTTAATATATTTGGGATGACGGGGATCAGGTTCGAGTTTGGTTCTCAGGTGGCGAACATGGACGCGAATGGTTTCAATATCGTCATCTGGATCATATCCCCAGACTTCTTTGAGAATTTCACTGGGAGAAACTGTTTGACCATGACGCTGTAACAAGCAGTGTAGTAGTTCAAATTCCAGGTGGGTTAATTTCACCGTCTGATTAAACCAAATCGTCTCAAAGCGTTCTGGAATCAGGGTCAAAGGACCATAGTTAAGGATTTCCGTGTGCTTGGCGGCTTGGGGGATGCGATCAGTGCGTCGCAGTAAGGCGCGTACCCGTGCTAGCATTTCTTCGAGTTCAAAGGGTTTGGTTAGATAATCGTCCGCACCGGCATTGAAGCCTTCCACCTTATCCTGAGTTTGACCCAACGCCGTCAACATCAACACGGGAATATCCGTGGTGCGTTCATCTCGACGCAACCGTTGGCAAACGGTAAAGCCATCGACTCGAGGGAGCATCAGGTCTAGTATAATCAGGTCGGGCTGGAGTTGCAGCGCTAGCGCCTGACCTTTGATCCCATCCGGCGCTTGGTGAACTTCGTAACCTGCCATTTCTAGGTTAATGGAGACAAGTTCTGAGATTGCAGGGTCGTCATCGATTAAAAGTATTCGAGGCATCACTAAGGGGTTACTAATAGGACTTGTTAAGCTTGGATAAGAACTGTCACAGGAAACTAAGAATACTGTACCGATTATAAGCGCTGATTCTAAACTATTTCTGAAGAAAATAGGGATTTGCTGAATGTTTGAGGGAAATCAGGTACAATATCAAGTTTGCTTTGCCAAGCTTGAAAGAGGGGGACAGGGGGAGCAATAGTCCAAAGGTGATGCCAGAAGCGTCTGAAAGCATTTGACTGGTGGGTACAGCCTGACTTATATCTTTTTGTCATCTTCGTCAGATGACTCCTGATACGATTGATTTTTCAACTCCTCAAGTTGACGTTGAGTTTGGTCTTTCCCCTGCTTTGCCTCTTTGTAATCGGGTTTATAGGTCAAAGCGTTTTCATAAGACGTCAAGGCTTCACTGTATCGCTTCAGGTTAACCAGGGCATTGGCGCGACTATTCCAGGCTTGGTAATGGCTGCGCTTATGGGCAACAGCTTGGTCATAAGCCGCGATCGCATCTTGGTATTGTTGTAATGTATAGAAGACATTACCCCGGTTATACCAGGCTTGCTCAGAATTGGGTTTGAGTTTAATCACCCTCTCGTAAGCCGTTAAAGCTTCCTGATAACGCTCCAATTTATGCAACGCCCAAGCACGACCATACAACGCTTCATAGTTATTAGGCTGAAGTTTCACCGCTTGGTCAAAGGCGGCTAAAGCCTCTTGATACTGGTTTAAATTATTTAAAATACTGCCCTGACTGTACCATGCTCGGTAAAAATCCGGCTGGAACTGAACCGCTTTCTGGTAGGAGTCCACGGCTTCGCGGTATTTGTTTAAATTGACAAAAGCATTACCCCGTTGATACCAGAATTCGGCAGAATCGGGCTTATGTTCCACCGCTTTGTCATAAGATTTAATCGCCTCTTCGTACTGTTGTAAATTATGAAATGCCCAGCCGCGCCGATACCAGGCTGAGGCATAATTGGGTTGAATCTCTAAGGCTTTATCGTAAGATGCGATCGCAGCCGAATAGCGCTGTAACTTCATCTGCACCATCCCGCGACGTTCCCAGGTTTCCACATCCTCTGGTTGCAGTCTCGTCACCTGATCAAACGCACTAATCGCTTCTTCATAACGCTGCAATGTGGCTAACGCCTCTCCTCGTCCTTTCCAAGCCTCTGGATACTCGCGCTGAATTTGAATGGCTTTATCATAAGCATCCAACGCCGCCTCAGGTTTACCCAATGCCAAAAGCGCATCTCCTTGACCTAGCCATGCTTCACCATAGTCCGGTTGCAGTTCAACCGCACGATTATAGGCGCTGAGGGCGTCTTCATACCGCCTCAACTCCAACAGCGTTTCGCCTCGGTTATAGGATTGGGTGGCATTGGTAGAATTAATCCAGTTGATAATCGCCACTGTCGCCCCTCCCCCACCAGCAATTACCGCCAGGGCAATTAATAGGACAACTACAATCGGTTTGTTCCGTTTAGAGGATTGATTAACAGGCGGTGAGGATGGGGACGTGGTACCTAAAGCCACCGTCGCCTTCGTGGGTTGAGTTAGATCCTCTAACGCCTGCAGAGCCGCCTCCGCTGAGGGATAGCGTTCGCGAAAATCGTAGCGGATCATTTGATCCAGGACTTTAGCCAACTCTGGGCTAACTGAGGTGCGATCGCGCCAGCAAATTTCCCCACTGTCTGGATCAATGGGTAGTTCCTGAGGTACTGCACCCGTTAAAGCCTGAATCCCGACGATCCCTACTGCATAGATATCACTACTCAAACGGGGATTCCCATTTGCTTGTTCACTGGGTCGATATCCCGGCGTACCAATCGCTACTGTAAAACTAGAGGATTGTCCCTGCACTATCTGAGTGCTAACTTGTTTAACCGCGCCAAAATCAATCAAAACTAACTTGCCATCGGATTTACGCCGGATCAGGTTATGGGGATTAATATCTCGGTGAATGACATGATGCTGATGGACAAATGCTAATATAGTCAGGATTTCCTGCAACAGCTCAATAACCTGCACTTGTGACCACGACGTTCCCGGCGTCAACTCCTGACTCAGATCATCCCCTTCAATCAGTTCCTGCACCAAATAGAACTCTTGACTCTCTTCAAAATAGGCAAATAGCTGGGGAATTTGGTTGTGATGTCCCAACTGATGCAGGATTTTGGCTTCCGTTTCAAACAAACGCCGCGCCGTCTGCAAGGTAAACGGATCAGTCGCTTGGGGTTTGAGTTGCTTCACCACACAATTGCGATCGCTGGGTAAGTGTTGATCGTGGGCGACAAACGTTGCGCCAAACCCACCTTGTCCCAGTTGTCGAATGATATTATAGCGTCCACCGATTGTTTGTCCGAGAGCCAAGTTCATCTGGTTTCACCAAGCTAATCCCAGCATTGCTATGTAGTAATGATATAGTTGATTCTTACACAGAATTTTGCCAATCCCATTTCCTCATTGGTGATTTGTAACTCAACCCGCCCCTACACCTGTACACCCCCTCTTCCCTATCTCCCAGCAGGTTTCTGGATTAAAGCACACTGATGTAACTCCCCATTGGGCATCGTTGTACCGCTTAAATTCGCCCCTTCCAGATTTGTCTGACTCAAATTCGCCCCCTGCAAGTTAGCGCCACTGAGATTCGCTTCACTCAAATTCGCTCCCTGCAAGTTGGTATCACGTAAATCTGCCCAACATAAGTTAGCCTGATTTAGATTAATTTGACTCAGGTTCGCCCCTTGTAAGTTTTCTCTGTTGACACTCTCCCGGTTAAAACGCGGGAGATTCTTGAGCTAATCATCGCCCTTTCGAGTCACCTCTAATTAGGTCTTACACAATTATGTCCTACCCGAAGTCAACTAGAATATCACTTAATATCTAGAACCCCTTTTTTTTGGTAGCTCTCCAAGCTTTTACCTAAATTAATTAGGAAGTTTCCGTATGCCCTACGGTACTTATCAAGTATTTAGTTTTTTAAGTTTTTTACAAAAGTGCTATTCCGACTGAGAAATCGGCATTGTACGAATTTTGGCTCGT
>NZ_JAVKEW010000169.1:0-67811 GCF_040226375.1 Coleofasciculus sp. G2-EDA-02
GCCTTTTTGCTTAGCTGCTTTTCGGTTGGCTGCTACTCTGGCACAAGCTCTGACCGCCATATTTGCTACCAAGTTAAATTGACTTTTAATGGTTTGATAAGTCAAAGATTGGATAGCAATCTTGTTAGTCAGTTTTGGATCAGTATGTTCGTTCACGTAGTTGCAAGCATCCGCAAACGCCTGAAGGGTTACCTCTAAGAAGACAACCTGTTCAGGAGAGGGTTGAAGTTTTACGACTATCGTGAGAACTTGTTTCATGACTACTGTTATACCACCTAGCGGGAAATATTGGAAATACTTCGGGCATTTAGCGTTGGCATTTCCCGCTCTCCCCCAAAGGCTTACCTCCACTTCGTGAAGGTTGAAGCCGTAGCCCCTCGCGATTTAGGTGGTCTTCTGAGGGCTGCTCAGATTGCTCTTTTTCTGTACACACATCCAAGTCAAACCAAAAGGTTGTACCAATCCCCACTTCACTGACTAAATAGACTCGGCTGTGGTGTTTCTCCACAATATTTCGGACAATGGAAAGCCCTAAACCCGTCCCTTCCAGGGTATGAACTCGATTCTCGACGCGGAAAAATCGATCAAAAATGTTTTCTTGATCCTCCCAATCAATCCCAATACCCGTATCAGAAATTTCCACCCGCACTTGGGGAATTTCATCCGGATGATGGGGATTAGTTTCTAGGGGATAGGCACGAATCACCACTCTTCCACCAGATTCTGTGAATTTCAGCGCGTTGCCCACCAAGTTATCAAAGACTTGCAGCAATAAGTCATAATGCCCTAACACAAGAGGCATTTTGGGTGCAATTTCCTGAACCAGTTCAATCCCTTTATCCCGGGCATTAAGCTGGTAGGTGCGGAGGGTTTGCTCCACAGGTCCTGCCACGTCTACAGGTTCAAAATGATAAATGCGGCAAGATGTCTCCAGTCTCGACAAATCCAGAACATCGTTAACCAGACGAGTTAAACGGTCAGTTTCTCGATTCGCCGTTTCCAGAAATTCTTGCCGTTCTACTTCAGTCAGGTCTTCGCCGTATTCGTGTAGGGTTTCGATAAATGACTTGATATTAAATAATGGTGTTCTCAGTTCATGAGAGACATTACTAATAAATTGACTCTTTGCCTCATTCAATTCCACCTCACGGGTAATATCCTGCACTGTCATGGCAATGCCTTTGATACTCTCGCGATATTGGTCAAACACCCGTGTCAGCAGAATCCGAACAGTGCGAGGTGTAGGTTCACTCAGGGTAATGCGAAACTCCTCTCCTTCCCGTTCCCCTGTCATTTCGCCGCCAGCAATTTGATACAGGGGTCGCGTTAGTTCCAGGGTAACGGCTGTCGGTAGATGATGCAGCACGTTTTCGCCAACCAGGGTATGACTATCCCAGCCAAAAAGACGCCGCGCCGTCGGGTTGACCAAAATCACGTTCAATGTGGTATCGATCAATACAGCACCATCCGCGATCGTAGATACCAAGGTTTCCAGTTTGGCTTTTTCTGCGGTCAATTCCTCAATATTTTGTTCCTCATAGCGCTCTAAGCGTTCTGCCATTTCGTTGAAGCTGGAAATCAGTTCTCCCAGTTCTCCTCCCAGGGGTAAGTCTATGCGCTGCTTGAAGTTCCCTGCGGCAATATTTTTGACACCCGTTAGCAGTTCTTTAATCGGTTGGGTAATCGTCAAGGCGTTAAATACCGCGCCCAGAATCACCATCACCCAAATTGAGATAAACACAGCAATGGTGACATCCCGGGTCAAATTCGAGGAAGCAACAACCGTGGGATTGGGGTTAATGCCAATAGCTAAAACGCCGAGATACTTGCCTTCATGGGTGAGAGGAACAAAAACATCAGTAACTTCCCCGTCTGGGGTCAGATGCTGCCGAACCATCGGTAGGTCTGAGTTTTTGGCATAATCTTCAGGAAGCTTTATTCGGCGTTGAATCGTCAGAGAATTGTGAACCTCTGATTCAGAAAAGGGGATGCCGAAGAAGATTCTGCCATCCTCGTCAGCATAAATCATATAGCGCACGCTAGAGGTACTGCTATAAAAACGGTTAGAAAAGCGAGCGACTTCTGTCAGATTATTTTCCGCAATCTGAGGCGCTACATTAGCCGCCAGCAGTAGACCCAAATCCCGACCAAAACGAGTATCGTTCACTCGGGCGTCTTGTTGAATCGTGTTGACCGCCCAAAAGGTCAAGCCACTCATAATCAGGGAGACGGCTAAGGTCGCCGCCGCCATTAATCGGGTCTGGAGAGTAAACTCCGACCACCACCGTGCCAGTACTTCTCGGAAGGTTTTCAGCAAAGCCAGAAAAATTGGTTAATCAGCATTAAACGGAAAAGTTTCCTTAATTTATCTTAATTCTCTCAAAAATTCAGGCGTTGAGCAAGGAGAGGGTGATGGGGAGGTAGAGACGTAGTATGCTACGTCTGGGAGATGGAGAGAGGGGGAAGTTAACTCAAAACTCTACCTTACCTGTTTTCTGTTCCCTGTTCCCTCTTCTGTGACCAATGACAGGGTTAGGCTTAAGTGACACGATGACCGATATCTTTACGATAGTACATTCCCTCAAACTCAATACAGTCTATCGCTCGATAGGTGGCTGCGATCGCACCTTCTAATGTTTCGCCTGTTGCTGTCACCCCTAAGACGCGCCCACCATCGGTTAGCATTTGTTGCTGCTTAAACTGAGTTCCGGCACAAAAAACCGTAGCACCTCGTTCCTGGGCTTGTTCAATCCCATTAATAACATGACCTTTCTGATAAGCACCCGGATACCCTTGAGCCGCCGCCACCACACAAGCCGCCGCCCCAGGTTGCCAGCTAATTGGGGGAAATTCTGCCAGTTTCCGCCCTGTACAAGCCAGGAGTAACTCGTGCAGAGGCGTTTCCAGCAACGGTAAAATCGCTTGGGTTTCTGGGTCACCGAAGCGACAATTAAATTCCAGAACGATAGGATCACCTTGAGGCGTAATCATTAACCCCGCGTAGAGAACACCGCGATAGTCAATCCCGCGTTCCTGCAAAGCATTAACAGTAGGTTGAAGAATATCTTGCTCAATCCGTGCCATCAAGCTAGGATTCACCAACACAGAAGGAGCAAAAGCGCCCATCCCGCCCGTATTGAGTCCCGTATCGCCTTCACCAATCCGCTTGTGATCTTGAGCGGGTAATAAAGGACGAATTGTGATGCCATCGGTTAGTGCCAAAACAGATACTTCTTGACCCGTGACACATTCTTCAATAACCACGGCATTAAACTTATTCTTAAACAAGAACTCAACCGCCGCCACCGCTTCCTCAATAGTTTGAGCCACCGTGACGCCTTTTCCGGCTGCCAAACCATCTGCCTTGACCACAATCGGGGCATCTTGCTCTTTCAGGTATGCGATCGCCTCATCCTTATCGGCAAACATAGCAAACCCAGGAGTAGGAACGCCAGCCGACTGCATTAACGTTTTCGCCCAAGCCTTACTCGATTCAATTTGGGCACCCGCTTGAGTGGGACCAAAAACCACCAAGTTTTGACGGCGCAGATAGTCCGTAATCCCCAACGCCAAAGGGAGTTCCGGACCAACAACCACTAAAGAAACATTATGAACCAAAGCAAACCGGGCAATTCCGGCAAAATCATCCACTCGTAAGGGCAGATTCTGACACTGTGGGTTTGTTGCTGTACCCCCATTGCCAGGAACACAGATTACTTGTTTAATGCGTTGAGATTGCAACAGTTTCCAGGCGAGGGCATGTTCGCGTCCCCCATTGCCAACCACCAAAATCTTCACGTTAGCCTTGTGCTCCCGAAGAAATGAACGATAAAGTATACACTGCCATAAAGCAGGTGGTACATCTGCTTGTGCTGTACCCAGTGAGTGTGTGAGTTGAGCAAATGCCCTCCATTATGCCATGGATGCCCCAATAAGTTTAAGTTCTGAGTTTTTAGTGTTGACCCTTCGCTATTTGTCCAAAGCCCAATATGTTCTGTCAATATTCTTCAAACCCTTACATAAACGTAGCTTGCTTCTTTTCGGAAGTGAGTATAACAAACAAATGGCAAATGACGAATGACGAATAACTTATCCTTTTTGCTGTTGATAGCGCACTTTAAAGTCTTGCTGTCGCTTTTTGTGATCCACGATTGGTTCAGGATAGCCACAACTCGAACGTTCATCCGCAGGAATTTTCCCCGTAACCAGGTATTTTGTATCCAGTGAACTCAGTTCCGGTAACCATTGGCGAATATACTCTCCATCCGGGTCATATTTTTGTGCCTGAGTCGCTGGATTAAAAATTCGCAAGGGCTTCGGGTCCATACCACTAGAAGCACTCCATTGCCAGCCGCCATTATTAGCCGCTAAGTCACCATCATATAATTTTTGCATAAAATAGTTTTCACCCCACTGCCAGTTAATAATCAAGTCTTTAGTCAAGAAACTGGCAACAATCATCCGACAACGGTTGTGCATCCATCCCGTTTCATTTAATTGGCGCATGGCAGCATCAACGATAGGATAACCCGTTCTACCTTCACACCAGGCTTTAAACAAGGTTTGATTATTGTCCCAGGGGAAATCTTGGAAAGTATCACGATAGGGTCCTGTTGCTAATTCAGGAAAGAAATAAAGGGCGTGTTGATAAAATTCTCGCCAAGCTAATTCCTGTTGCCAGGTTTGAATACTACCACGAGTTTCATCACTACAGCTGCCCTCTATAGCCCTTTGGGTAGCTTGCCAAACCGTGCGAATACCGATCGCCCCAAATTTGAGGGCGGCGCTGAGTCGGGATGTACCATCAATGGCGGGAAGATTGCGTTGATGTTGGTATTTTTCAATAGTGCGATCGCAAAATTCCTCTAGTCTCTCCTGGGCGGCTTTCTCTCCTGGTTCCAGAAGTAGGGGATTGTCCCAAGTCAACCCTAAATCTTTAGCCGTAGGTAACTCAATTGTGCCAACTTTTTTAAGTATATCCTGTTCCTTTTCAGTGATTCCTTCAGCATTTTTTAAGGATTCAGCAGGGGCAGTTTTGGCTTGGTCTTTCCAGTTTTTCCAGAAGGGGGTATAAACCTTGTAAGGATCGCCGGAATTGGTGCGAATTTCTCCGGGGGCGTGTAAGAGTTGATCCCAGAAAAATTCAACCGCAATCCCTTTTTCCGATAGGGCATCTTGTACCGTGCGATCGCGCGTTTTGGCATAGGGTTCAACATCCCGATTCCAGAATACCGCTTTGGCGTTGAGGGCGTCAGCTAGGGCGGGAATTCCTTGAGTAGGGTTTTGATGCAGGATTAATAATTGACTCCCAACTTCAGCGTAACGTTGTTGTAACTCCTGTAAACAGCCAATCATGTACGTGACTCGTGCTGGGGCGATATCATCCCGTTCTAAGATATTCGGGTCAATACAAAAGACCCCTATCACCTTCTGGCTTTTTTTACAAGCCGCAGCCAGACCAATATTATCAGAAATGCGTAAATCACGGCGATGCCAGAAGAGAATCAGATCAGTCATGAATAATGAGATGTGAATTTGTAGGGGCGGGTGCGAGCCTTTCTAGTTTCGCTGTCGATTATAACGTTTATTCAAAACGCGCCCTCCAAAGTCATCAATCAAGTGCATTAAAATGGGCTAAAACTCTTATCCAGTCAGCTTTAGCTGGCTTGAGCTTTTAGACTTTGGCAAAGAGTTGATCGTGCTTCCCTTTGTTTCCTCAATTCTATAAAATTGTCGCCAAACTCCACTAACCTCCTCTGCGTTCCTCTGCGTTAACCTCTGCGTCCCTCTGCGTTAAAAATATAATGATCAGATAGAGAGAGAAGTTCCAGAGAAACGTCTCTACAATGTTCGCCACACAACCCTATTTTGCCACATATTAGCATGGGGCGCACATTGGATAGGGCGCACGTCTGTGCGCCCCTACGGTTTCCCGGATATCTTCAAAAATAATTAACCCACTATTGCGGCAAAAACGGACGCGCTAGGTAAAAGCTACAAATCGATTTAGCATCAACCGCATCCCCCCCATGAATCGCTTTTTCTAATTGTTCAGGAGTCATCAATACCGTTTCTAAATCTTCATCCGCATCCAATCCTGGCGGCGTCTCCAGTTTCTCTAAATCTTGCGCCAGAAATGCGTAAATATATTCATCAGAATACCCTGGTGCCAAGGCAAAATTGCCCAAAGATTGCCAACGGTGCGCCCGATACCCGATTTCTTCTTGGATTTCCCGTTGGATTGTCGTTTCGGGATCTTCTAAAGGTTCCACCGTACCCGCCGGAAACTCTAATAACCGCCGTTGTACCGTAAACCGATATTGACGCACGAGAACCAGTTTCCCATCTGGGGTAACAGGAACCGCTAGCGCTCCACCGGGGTGACGAACGCATTCCCAGTCGCCTTTAGCTTGGTTGGGAAGACGCAGGTGATTAACTTCAAAGTTAAATTTGCGTCCCTGATAAACAAAGCGTTGTCTGAGTAATTGAGGGGGTTCTTTACCTTGAGGCATGTCTAACTATACGGGGTGAACTCCAGAACAGTCTACCCTTTGTACGAGTTGTGCGATCGCACATCCGGATATCGGTTCTAGCCAATCGGGGGCAATTTCGGCTAAGGGAACCAGGACAAAGGCTCGTTCACTCATCCGGGGGTGGGGGATTTGCAGGGTAGGGGTGTCTATTATTAAATTATCGAATAATAAGATATCTAAGTCTAGGGTTCTCGGTCCCCAGCGTTCCCGCCGTTCCCGCCCGAACTGTTTTTCGATGCTGAGGGTGGTTTGTAATAAATCCTGGGGGGTTAGCTGTACATCTATAATCACACAACCATTGAGATAATCCGGCTGCGGCGGACCAACGGGGGCGGTTTGATACCAGCTAGACTGAGACGTTACCTTGATACCGGGAGTTTTCGCTAACATGACTATAGCCGCCTCTAGGATGGCACTCGAATCACCCAAATTGCTACCTAGCGCGATCGCACATTGTTGAGATTGTGACACAAAATCCCCCTGGGGTTAAGTTTATAGACTACCAGAAATAAACAAAGCTTTTGCTGCTATAGAGATGTATTAATGCACGAAGAACAAATCCTCGGTCTTTGGTTATCCGGACCCAAGGGAACAGTTTACTCCCTAGCAATGAGTCCCGATGGCAAAACCTTAATCAGTGGTGGCGGAGATACAATCGTGCGAGTATGGGATTTAAGCAATGGACAGGAACTCTCCTGTTTCAGAGGTCATTCTGACTGGGTACATGGGGTAGCGATTAGTCCAGATGGTCAAACTGTTGTGAGTGGGAGTTTTGATCGCACGCTGAAAGTGTGGAACCTGAAAAGTGGGAAAGAACTACACACCTTAGAAGGTCATTCAGATCGAGTATATTGTGTGACGATTAGTCCTGACGGACAGAGAATTTATAGCGGTAGCCAGGATACAACAATTAAAATTTGGGATATTAAAAATGGTGCTGAACTTCACACCCTAACCGAACCATCAGACTGGGTATATTCCCTCGCCATTAGTTCAGATGGTAAACGATTAGTTTGTGGTTGTGCTGATGGTACTATTTGGATTGGTCATCGAAAAATACTCACCGGTCATGCAGGTAGCGTTACCTCAGTGGCGATTAGTCCCAATGGGAAAACGTTGGTGAGTAGCAGTATTGACAAAACGATTAAACTCTGGGACTTGAGAACAGGAGAGGAAATTCGCACACTGATCGGTCATTCGGGAACTGTTACTTCAGTGGTAATTAGTCAAGATGGACGTCGAATTATTAGTGGAAGTAACGATAAAACAGTTAAGGTTTGGGATTTACAGACAGGTGAAATTTTGCACAGGATTAGTGACCATGCAGAAGCCGTTTTAGCGGTAGCAATTAGTCCAGATGGACAGACTATCGCCAGTGGTAGCCAGAATGATGTGATTAAAATTTGGGGAATAAAATGACAAATAACAATTAATCTTCGCGATCCTCTTGGGTAATCACGCCCACCAAAGTAGCGGTATCAAAGACATCGGAGGGATAATATACTGTTTCGTAATCATCGATCACGATTATCGCTTTTTTCGGTTGAGTATCCTCTCCACCCAATTGCTGCTTAGCGGCTTCGGGATTATTGAAACAAAACCAAACTTGGCGATCATCGCCCTGAAATCGGGGTAACTGTATTGCGGCGGCTTCATCAACAACAAAACACGGTATCTCGGTATTTCCTGGAAGCTGGTGATTGGGTTCGTAAGTCCCCGTGACAGCAATTTGACCCCGAAATTTAACTCTACCAATTACACCATAGTTTGGTAATGAATCAGCTTGCACAGAAACGACTTCTAGACCCATAAATTTATTTCCCGGTTCAAGTTTACGGGGATCAAAACGGTTATCAACGGCTTTCAAGTCAAAGGATAAGTCTTTAGTCGATGTCGGGGATGGGTTCGTCTTAGCGGCGAATAAAGCTGTACTCAGTAAACACAGGAGAGAAATAAGCGCGATCGCTGTTGGATGTTGACGCATTGGTAAATAAACTCATTTAGAGTTAATCGATGAGGCTACATTATCAATCATGACCTATATTCGCTAAACTGACGAGCTTGTGCATCACTCCCCAGGATTAAAATCAGGAAGTTTCCCATTAAAACGTCTTCAATTATTCAATATCCTGTAGGGGCGAGTCGCTGGATTATTGTAGATGGGGTAAGGGATTACTGATATTGACTCGCCCTTTTATCAATGTCCTTTTCATCGCCATTAGTATGAGTGCTTTAATACATCCTATAGGGGAGTGTCAGGAGTGCGATCGCAAACCACTCACTCAGTTTCTTGGATAGTCGGCGTCGTCGGCTACTCAGCCCGATTCATATAAAAATCTACTGGATTGACACAGCTAAAATTGTGGAATAGATTTGACGTTTAAACCCTGTTTAGCGGCAGTGAGGATAAAACAGTTATCCGGTTCAATCACATCCCCATTGGGCAAAATCCAACCGCAGCGCCCCAAAACATAACCCAACGGATGATCAGAACCCGTTTTAACCCAATTCATCAAAGCAAAGCCAAAATTAGACCTTGCGATCGCGGACGCCATTCCCCCACAATTAACAATACAAGGGGACATGATATTTATTCGACATCCCCGTAATTCCATCCCATAGTCATCAAACGTCGCCTGTACCCATTCCAAGTCATTGGGGGTAAAGGGTATATTAAGGTTCTTTTTTTCAGATACCTGAAAGTATCTTAACAAGAATGGCACTGAAAAGCGTGCATTTTTGGATCGCCTAAAACCTTGATAGATCGTAGGGTGGGCAATGCCCACCAGCCTTATCTGAGCGTGCTATTCATCTTAACAAAAGCGCGATCGCTAACACTCCCTTGTAGTAAAATAAACCTTTAATAGGATGTCCGTCATAACTCACATTCTGCATCCCTTTCAGTCAGCCAATTTTCTAGAGTGGCGTGGCATACTAAAAATGACAAATGGCGATTTACTAATTATGTCTCATCGTCCAATTTACCTTGATAACCACGCCACCACCCCCATGGATGAACGGGTGCTAGAGGCAATGCTGCCCTTTTTTAGAGAACATTTCGGCAACCCTTCCAGTATTAGCCACGCTTACGGTTGGGAAGCGGAAGCAGCGGTAAAACAAGCACGACAAACTCTAGCTGACGCTATCCAAGCCACACCAGAGGAAATTGTTTTCACCAGTGGTGCAACAGAAGCGAATAATTTAGCGATTAAAGGAGTTGCTGAAGCCTATTTCAGTAAAGGGCGTCATATTCTTACCGTCCAAACCGAACATCGGGCGGTGCTTGATCCCTGTACCTATTTACAAAACTTAGGATTTGAGGTCACGCTTTTGCCTGTCCACAGGGATGGACTACTTGATTTAACTCAGCTTGAAAAAGCCATTCGTCCCGATACAATCTTAGTCTCAGTCATGGCAGCCAATAACGAAATTGGTGTATTACAACCCCTGGCTGAAATTGGGAAACTGTGTCACCAGCATCAGGTACTCTTCCATACCGACGCCGCTCAAGGGATTGGTAAAATCCCCTTGGATGTCCAGGATATGAATATTGACCTGATGTCCCTAACAGCCCATAAACTTTATGGACCCAAGGGTATTGGGGCGCTTTATATCCGCCGCCGTAACCCAAGAGTTAAGTTAGCCTCACAAATTCAGGGAGGGGGACAGGAACGGGGAATCCGTTCGGGTACCCTCTATACACCACAAATCGTTGGCTTTGCTAAAGCGGTGGAACTAGGATTAGCTGAACAAACCTTTGAATCTCAACGCCTCCTCCAGCTACGGGAACAGCTTTGGAACGCCCTGTCTCAGCTAGGGGGGATTCACCTGAATGGTCATCCTCACCAGCGATTGTCAGGAAATCTTAATATTTCCGTGGAAGGGGTGGACGGTTCTGCTCTCCTGTTGGGATTACAGCCGATAGTGGCGGTTTCCTCAGGTTCGGCTTGCTCCTCGACTAATGTAGCGCCATCCCACGTCCTTTTGGCACTAGGACATTCAGAATCCCTAGCTCATGCTTCGATTCGGTTTGGTATTGGGCGCTGTAATACAGCCGAGGAAATCGATATAGTTGCCCAGCACGCGATCGCGACAATTACGTCCCTGCGTCAAGCTCAAACCCCTTACACGTCGGTCTAGTGAGGGTGATTGGGGATTCCTCATTCATCCTTTGTCCTTTGTTGATGAGGAAATCGCTCCCATCTCCCCAGCTTTCGGGAGCACCCGGAACCCCCTCACAGGTAAACTGATGGTTTCTACCCATTAACAATCAACAATCAACGCAGTATAATGTAAAATTGAGGAAACAGTTAGCGTACCAACAGTGACACTAGGTTCGACCTGTGTAAACTATCTGTAGATACTATCCGTAACTGATTCACACTTCCAGAGCTTTAACTTGCACGTTACCAAACTCCAATGCTAGCCCTTGGACAAAGGGGCATGACATTGGCTACCTGTAGCATTGGAGAAAAAGTTGATCTACGAGAGTGTCAGTAGTCTTCAGTCACTCCCCGATCACAATTTACGTTTTCTAAGTAAGTAAAGCTAAAGTTTTTGCTTTTCAGAATCATAAGGGGTAGCCAAAGCAAGAGTGACCGATCAATTTTAGGTATGCGATTTAATATTTTTGGAGGAAAAGGGAATTCAGACAAGCATTCAAGCATTTTTCAAGCTTGGCTCGTTTGCCTGCCCTCTAAACTAATTAGCTATCTAAAATTCCAACCAAAACCAAGCTTCAGTACTTGAACGTACTGCCAAATTTTGAGGAAATTGAATGGCAAAACAAATTATTATTGCAGAGCAATATCGGCTGGCTGCTGTCTTTTCAGAAGATCAGATTCAAGAACTTGTCGTTGCCACCGGCAGCCACCAAGTCGGTGATATTTATCTCGGCATTGTCGAAAACGTTTTACCGGGCATTGATGCCGCATTTGTCAATATCGGCGATGCTGAACGCAATGGATTTATTCACGTTACCGACTTGGGTCCTGTGCGACTGAAACGTCGCTCTGGGGCGATTACGGAACTGCTCACCCCGCAGCAAAAAGTCTTAGTCCAAGTGATGAAGGAGCCGACGGGAAATAAAGGTCCTCGGCTGACTGGAAATATCAGCCTTCCGGGTCGTTATCTGGTGCTGATGCCCTATGGACGAGGTGTTAATTTATCCCGACGGATAAAAAACGAAAACGAGCGTAATCGCCTCAGAGCCTTGGCTGTGCTGATCAAACCCGCTGGGATGGGATTATTGGTTCGCACCGAAGCCGAGGGCAGAGCCGAAGAAGCGATTATGGAGGATTTGGAGGCACTGCAACGCCAATGGGAAGCCATCCAACAGGAGGCAACCTCGACGAGAGCGCCGTCCCTACTCAATCGCGATGATGATTTTATCCAGCGAGTCCTCCGCGATATGTACACAGCGGATGTGAATCGAATTGTGGTTGATTCCCATACTGGGGTCAAGCGGGTGAAGCAGCAATTAGTGAGCTGGAGTGGCGGCAGATCACCGGAAGGGGTTTTAATTGACCACCACCGCGATCGCCTCTCAATTCTCGATTATTTCCGCATTAATGCGGCGATTCGAGAAGCCTTAAAGCCACGAGTCGATCTGCCATCCGGAGGCTACATTATCATCCAACAGACGGAAGCTCTCATTGTCATTGATGTGAACTCCGGTTCCTTTACTCGTTCGGCAACCGCACGAGAAACGGTTCTGTGGACTAACTGTGAAGCCGCAACGGAAATCGCCCGCCAATTACGCCTACGTAACATTGCTGGCGTAATCATCGTGGACTTTATCGATATGGACTCGCGGCGTGACCAATTGCAGGTTCTGGAACATTTCAACAAAGCGTTGAAAATGGACAAAGCCAGACCCCAAATCGCCCAACTTTCAGAACTGGGATTAGTCGAACTCACTCGTAAGCGCCAGGGTCAAAATATTTACGAATTATTTGGTCGCACTTGTCCAAGCTGCGGTGGTTTAGGACATTTGGTGCATCTTCCTGGTGAACCAGGACCTCAAGTGCAACAAGAGCTAGAGCCTGTTTCTCGCGTTGAAGTCCCAGAAAGCTCTGATCTTCCAGAACCCTTGGATATCCCTGGCTTTAATGAACCGGATGAACTGGAACTCAATCATCCGAGTTATCAAGAACGGGGAATCGTCAATGGCACTAATCGCCGCCGCCGCCGTCGCCGCTTGGATGATGTGATCTCCAAAGATGAACCCATCGCCAAGAGCAATATTCGTCCAATACCCGTGTCTCAACGCTCCTCTGATGTGGGTGACGACGTAGAGGAGATCAGGCGTGAGAGTACCTCAGTTGAACGTCCCATCGCGCCAGAGCCCAGCGAACGAGTGGGCAGACCCCAGCTAATTCGCTCGGTGGTAGAAATGGAACCACCGGAAGTTATTCAGGTTGAGATGACCCCGGAGGAACAGGATGTTTATGCTTTGATGGGCATTTCACCGTTAGTGCGCTTAGACCGGGAGATTAGAAATCCCAGATCGGTTATGGTTTCAGTGGTACTTCCTGGAGAAGCTGAATCGGATAATTCCACCAATGACATAGCTGACGTAGCTGACGATTCATGGGAGGATATTTCTAGCCCATCAGAGGAATCTGACTTAGAAGAGGGTTCAGACAAGGTATTGGTTAGTTCATCGGGAGTTGCTGTCGATTCAGAATCATCGGCTGAATCAGCCTCAGCCAGTGAATCGGAAACGAAGCCATCTTTGATTCGTCGTCGTCGCCGCCGTTCTTCGGCGATGGAAAATGAGTGAATGAGCAATGGAAACGTTTTGAGTGTTCCTTTCCGTGATCCAAGAAGCGCCTTTAAGGGCGGAGGCGAGCCACCTGAATCGCGAGGGGCTAGGGCTTCAACCGGAACAAAGTGAAGGTAAGCCTTTGGGGGATAGCGGGAGATACGAGGGCTAAATGCCCGAAGTATTTCCAATCACTTCCCAACAGGTGGTATAATCTCAGTTATGAAACAAGTTCTCACGATAGTTGTAAAACTTCAACCCACGCCTGAAAAGGTTGCCAAATTAGAAGCAACCCTTCAGGCGTTTGCAGATGCCTGCAACTACGTGAATGACCACACAGACCCTAAGCTGACCAATAAAATTGCCATTCAATCCCTAACCTACCGAACCATCAAGAGCGAGTTTAACCTTGTGGCAAATATGGCTGTTAGGGCTTGTGCAAGAGTAGCGGCTAACCGCAAGGTAGCTAAGCTAAAAGGCAAGCCTGTTAAAAGCTTTGCCCCAACCAGCATGGACTGTGACAAGGACTTGTTTCGACTTCGTGAATACGACTCGACGGTAAGCCTTGCTACTATTCACGGTAGAGAGCGAGTCGAATTGACCTTGGGTAACTACCAGAGAGGGAAACTCAAAGGGAGGAACCCAACTTCCGCTCAATTGTGTAAGCACCGGGATGGTCACTTCTATCTGCACATTCAGATTAAGGATACTCCTCCCGACCCAACAGATACCAGCAAGACCCTCGGTATCGATTTAGGGCGTCGCGACATTGCCGTTACGTCCGAGGGGGAGAAATGGGACGGTAAGCATATCCAATCAGTGCGAGATAAATTTTCTCTAGTTAGAGCATCTCTCCAGAAGAGTGCCCCGAAAGGCACAAGGACAACTCGGCGTAGATGCCGAGAAGTTTTGAGACGGCTGTCGGGACGGGAGAGACGTTATCAACAATGGCTCAATCACAACATCTCCAAGTCAGTGGTCGGACGAGCGGTTGAGTTAAGTGCCTCAATTGCTATAGAAGACCTGACAGGCATAAGGGAGAGAACCAACGAGCAGCCCAGAAGCAAGACTGAGCGCAGACGCTCGAATTCATGGGCATTCTATCAACTGCGAATGTTCATTGAGTACAAAGCTCTCGGCGCTGGGGTCATGGTTACTCCTATTCCCCCAGCCTATACTTCCCAGATGTGTCACAACTGCCTGCACATACATCCCGTAAAAGGAAAGTCTTACCGTAGTGGTAAGACTTTTAAATGTGGGCATTGTGGTTGGCATGGAGATGCCGACTTTAATGGAGCCAATAATATTGCACTTGTGGGGCTGTCTATAAACCAGCCTGGAGGCACGGAGTTATCGTGCAAATTAAACAGAACTATTGAGTATGTTCAGCAAAGCTTGTTTGATAGCTTCAGGGCTACTGAAAACCCAGACCTCTGCTCTTAGCAGGTCTGGGTAGTTTATTCTCGTTGGACTATGTATAGGATGATAACCTTCACTCAAAACCCGCCCTGACTGAGTTTCAGGTATCCATGACTATGGAGAATTCAGCCAACTATTGCCAACTACCGGAACTATCGGGCGATCGCAAATTGGTTGCCGGAGTGGATGAAGTTGGGTGTGGCGCTTTATTTGGTCCGGTTGTGGCAGCAGCGGTTATTTTACCTGCATCGACTCTGCTCAACTTGGCTGGTTCGGGAATGAAAGATAGTAAACAGTTAACTCGTCTACGACGCCAGAAATTGGCGCAAGCGATTAAAGAGGTGGCTATCGATTGGAGTATTGGTTATGCCACTAGTGCTGAAATCGATCAAATTAATATATTACAAGCCTCTTTGTTGGCAATGAAACGGGCTGTGCTTAAGTTGAAAGTGCAGCCCGATTTATGCCTGATCGATGGGAGACAAGCGTTGGTTGGTTTACCCGTATCCCAAAAGAGTCTAATTAAAGGGGATGAGCGATCACTAGAAATTGCGGCGGCTAGTATTGTGGCGAAAGTCTGGCGTGATGATTTAATTGAGCGTTTAGCGACTAAGTATCCCGATTATGACTTAGCCGCTAATAAGGGATACGGAACTCAACGACATCGTTTAGCCCTCCAACAGTTGGGTCCTTCGCCGCAACATCGCCGTTCCTTTCGTCCTTGTCAATTCAGGGATGGGGGATGAGGGAGATAGGAAGCTGGGGTGCAGGAGAACACAGCACAGGAGAGGAGCAGGGGAGTGAACTCAAAACTTCCCTAATCCCCCTAAATGGTAGGATTATCGACAGGTGTAAGATGCTGAGAGTTAGGCTGATTAAGGGTTTGACGATCCGCGTTAGCCCATTGACTATAATCCAATAGCAGTTGATGCATTAATTTCTGCTTAATCCGTAGTAAAACACTTTTGAGTAATCCATTGCCGGTCTTTTCGATAATGGGTTGAGGTGTCAGGGAAATGGGAAAGGGAACATCTACCCGAACCTTTAAATCCGCTCTGCCTTTAAGTTTAGTTTGGCTGTGGTTTGACTCAGGATAGAGTTTCCCCTTGACCTCTAGGGTAAAGCGTTGATTAATGTAGTCCAATCCAGGAATGTCGCAATCTACCGATCTTAGTTGAACTGTACCGTTAACATCTGTCCAAACTTTGAGGGTGACTCTCGGTTGAAAGGTTAATGACAGAAAATGCAATGGACGCATCTTCAGGCGAAACTGCTCTGGACTCAGTTGCTCGATCAGATTTGGGTCGGCGATCGCCTGTACCAACCGCTGAGGTTGACGTAAATAGTGCTGAATGGGTACAGATTGTTCCGGTACAGTAATTTCTACGGATTGGGATGCAGTAAACTGGCTGGTCATAGGGTGAGAGCAACGTTGGGTTTCGTCTAAGTTTCTTAATGTTAATCTTACTTTAATTAAGGTTTATTTACATAATTGGGCGAAATTTTTTAAGGTTATGGACATGAGCGAGTTTGCTAAATGAGACCACAGCATATAACTTAATCCTTACTCTGATTGTAGAAATTTTGATCGCCAAGCGTTATCTTCCTATAGAAGACTTTAATGACCTCGATCAGTCTAAACGTTTAGTCCTCAGGAAGGAAAAGATTAAATCCCATTACTGAGAATAAAAAAACGCATACTATAAGGTAAAGTGTATTTTATGTCAATTTCAATTGCCCATCTAGGACCACCAGGGACTTACGCGGAAGCGGCTGCCTTAGCTTACTGTCGCACCCTTGCCAGTAAATGTGATTCAAAACCCTGGTTATGCCCTTATCCCAGCATTGCCCAAACCTTACACGCGGTCGCCCAAGGGCAAGCTGATTTGGCTGTGGTGCCTGTGGAAAATTCCATTGAAGGCAGTGTAACAATTACGTTGGATACTCTATGGCAACTGGATCAACTGCAAATTCAACAGGCATTGGTTTTGCCGATCCAACATGCCCTGTTGTCACGAGCATCTCGTCTCCAGGCAATCCAAACAGTTTATTCTCATCCTCAAGCCTTAGCCCAATGTCAAGGGTGGCTCCAGAAGTGTCTGCCCTCAGTGCAACTTATACCGACCAACTCAACCACGGAAGCCTTACAGCATTTGGATACCGACTATACAGCCGGCGCGATCTCTTCACAACGGGCGGCACTGCTTTACCAGTTACCTATCCTGGCTGCGGCGATCAATGATTATCCTGATAACTGTACTCGCTTTTGGATTGTTGGTCAGCAACCATCCTCTGGCGGTAGTCATACCTCCTTAGCTTTTAGCACCCCTGCCAATGTGCCAGGAGCGTTAGTTAAACCCCTGCAAGCCTTTGCCCAGCGAGAGATTAACCTGAGTCGAATTGAGTCTCGCCCAACGAAGCGATCGCTGGGTGAGTATCTTTTCTTTATTGATTTAGAAGCTAATGCTTCTACACCGTTGGTGCAAGAGGCGCTCTCAGAAGCTGCCGCTCATACAGAAATTCTGAAAATATTTGGCAGCTACAGTGTCATACCCATTGACTCAATGGCGCTGATTGAGGAAGAATAGGCTGCCTTTGCCTGTAGAAAACCCACAGGGGTTAACAACTGTAACCTAATATCTGCCCAAACTTACCCATGTCTGGACTTTTTGGGTAGGTCTTGCCGATATCGCGCCATCCTTTCTATTACGTCGCTGAGGCTATTAGCGCCCAAATCGACGCGCTTCATCTCTAGCCAGTTGATAGCTGTTTCAGTCAAAGTCATCGTAAACCTACGTTTTGACTCATCATAAATTTTTTGTCTAGGCATTCCAATTCTTCTATTGCTCATGTATAATATGATTATAACAATCATTGAGCAGGTCGAGTCAATGCTTTTAGGATTCAAAACCGAACTGAAACTGAACAACAAACAGCGAACAGCATTAGCTAAACACGCGGGTGTAGCCCGTCATGCTTGGAACTGGGGACTAGGCTTAACTCACCAGATACTTGACCATAACCGGGATAACCTATCCGGCAAGATAAAATTTCCTACTGGTATTGACCTGCATAAATGGTTAGTGGCACTGGTTAAACCTGCCTGTCCCTGGTACTACAAGGTGAGCAAATGCGCTCCCCAGTATGCACTCAGGCAATTGGCTGAGGCTTGGAAACGGGCATTTAAGAAGACAAGCAAACCGCCCCAATTCAAGCGCAAAGGAAAGCACGATAGCTTTACCTTGGATGGTTCAATCAAATTAGCTCACTTTAAAGTGAGAGTTCCGGTCATTGGCTGGCTGAGAACTTATGAGCGGCTACCTGTCTGCTTTCAACCCAAGTCTGTGACCATATTTAGAACGGCTGACCGATGGTTTATCAGCTTTCATTTGGAATATGAACCAGTCAACCGCCCCAAACCCCATCCCGTAGTGGGAGTAGACCTGGGAATAAAAGCACTAGCTGTTCTATCTACCGGGATTGTAGTGGAGGGGGCGAAAAGTTACCGAAAGTACGAGAAAAAACTATCCCATATGCAATGGCTGAACCGCCATAAGCAAATCGGTTCAAGTAACTGGAAGTCTTCCCAAGTCAAGATAGCCCGTTTGCACCGAAAGATAGCTAACATCCGTAAAGATACGTTACACTCTTCTCACGTCCTATTTAGCCCAAAACCACAGCCGAATAGGAATAGAGAATCTGAACGTGTCCGGCATGATGGCTAATCATAAACTGGCGAAAGCTATTCAGGACATGGGATTTGGGGAATTCAAACGCCAACTAGAGTACAAGTGCCAGTTGTACGGGTCAACCTTAATTGTGGTTGATCGATGGTATCCCTCAACCAAAACCTGCTCAAGATGCCACACCGAAAAAGACTCAATGCCCTTATCTGAGCGGGTTTTTCGGTGTGACAACTGCGGGTTGGAAATTGACCGGGATTTCAATGCCTCCATTAATTTGGAGATAGCCGCCAGTTAGGTGGGGAGAGCCTGTGGACTGGTTGAGTGCCGTCACCTCCAGAATGAAGCAGGAAGTAAGCGTCAAGGATGTCCACTTGTGGGTAGCTTTGGGTAAGTCTTATGTAACGGCTAATTAAAGGCATCTTTAAGGACTGTACGGGCTGCCAAATGATTGCGCGTGGAGGTGAGTATTTCAGCTTCGCGTTCCAAACGGGCTGCTGTATCCTGCATTTCTAGCAAAGCTTGTTGTTCCGAAGCGACGCCGTAAAGATTGCCCGCTACCCAATAGGATAGTTCTAAAGGAAGGTCTGGCAAATCTTCAGGCAGCTCAATTTTCTGATCCGTCAGCTTGGCAGAAAGATGAACGACATCTCGCAGCAATTGCTCAACGGATTTGGAGAGTTCTCTTAAGTCTTTTTGGGAGGGTTGATCCTCTATCCATTCCACCAACCCGACGCGATAGGGTTTTTCTCGGACGTATTCTAACACCCGAAATCGTTGCTGACCCAGGGTTAAGACTTTCATCCGATCATCGGGCAAGGGCAAACGCTGGAAGTGTATAATTTCAGCGCAGCAGCCAACGGCGGCGGGTTGACCTTGCACCGGGTCCCACATTAATACCCCAAACCGCCGATCGCTCTCCAAAATCGTGTTCATCAGGATGCGATAGCGAAATTCAAAGATATGTAGGGGTAGGGGTCGTCCCGGAAATAGAACCACTTCTGGCAGTGGAAACAAAGGAAGTTCTCTAACAGCAATTGAGGAAGAGGATGCCATTGTGCCTTGGTGAAAAGGGTAACTGCGCTTCTTTACCTACTTTAACGGATTTTTTGGGGACAAGAAGCAAGCATTGGAGCAGAGGAGCTTCATAAGCTCCAGGAACAAGGGAGATTTTAGGTCTGCCAAGCTACGCTAACGCAGGTTTCCAAATCCTTACGCTTTATACTTTTGCCTTCTACCCTCCGCGTGATCCTACCCTCCTACCCTATAGTTTCACTTCAATATCCACACCAGCAGGTAAATCAAGTTTCATCAGGGCGTCAATTGTTTTGGACGACGGTTGATAAATGTCAATCAGACGTCGGTGAGTACGTGTTTCAAAATGTTCCCGTGAATCTTTATCAACGTGGGGCGATCGCAAGACACAATAAATACGACGTTTGGTCGGTAAGGGAATTGGACCGACGGCGGCAGCATTGGTGCGATTTGCTGTATCCACAATCTTCTCGCAAGAAGTGTCCAGCAATCGCCGATCAAATGCTTTAAGGCGAATCCGAATTTTTTGCTGCTGAATCGTTGCCATTTTTTTAAGTTTTCTAGGTTCTGAAATAATTAAGAATTTTGAGGGTGTAGGGGCAGGTTGAGGGATTAATATGGATTGGTTTTCCCAAAGCCTAAGTTGCCAAACCAGCCCTGACTTTGAGTGCGATGGTTTCCACCTTTCGGACTTCCAAAACAGATAATAAGGAGCAGAGAAGCTGATGCAGTTCTCTGCTCCTACTCTTTTGAGCCAGAACAGTGCTACTTGAGGATTTTGGAGACAACACCTGCACCGATGGTGCGACCGCCTTCGCGAATGGCAAAGCGCATTCCTTGTTCAATCGCGATCGGGTTAATTAGCTCCACGGTCATTTTTACTCGGTCTCCCGGCATGACCATTTCCACATTGCTACCATCATCAGCGGTGTAGGAACTGATTGTTCCCGTCACATCGGTGGTACGAACATAGAACTGGGGGCGGTAGCCGGAAAAGAATGGAGTATGACGACCTCCTTCTTCTTTTTTGAGTACATAGACTTCCGACTCGAACTGAGTATGAGGAGTGATCGAACCGGGCTTGGCAATTACCATTCCCCGCTCAATATCTTTCTTCTCAACACCTCGGAGTAGAATTCCGGCATTGTCACCCGCCATCCCTTCATCGAGACTCTTTTTAAACATCTCAATGCCGGTGACAGTTTTCTTGACCGTATCTCGGAGTCCAACTAACTCAACTTCGTCACCAATCTTGACTTTACCTCGCTCGATCCGACCCGTAGCTACTGTCCCCCGACCGGTAATGGTGAAGACGTCTTCGACTGCCATCAGGAAGGGCTTATCTACATCCCGTTCTGGGGTAGGAATGTAAGCATCGACCTCGTCCATTAACGCATAGATCTGATCAACCCACTCATCGTCACCCTTTTTAAGGGTTGGGTTAGCGGTAAGAGAGTCGAGTGCCTTTAAAGCCGAACCTGCCACGATGGGAATTTTATCCCCATCGAATTCATAATCACTGAGGAGTTCGCGGACTTCGAGTTCCACCAATTCCAGTAGTTCTTCGTCATCCACCATGTCTTTCTTGTTCAAAAAGACCACCAAGTTGGGGACGCCTACCTGCTTGGCAAGGAGAATGTGTTCCCGAGTTTGGGGCATTGGACCGTCAGCGGCTGAAACCACCAAGATGGCGCCATCCATTTGAGCCGCACCCGTGATCATGTTTTTCACATAGTCGGCGTGACCCGGGCAATCAACGTGAGCATAGTGGCGATTTGCCGTTTCATACTCAACGTGAGCCGTGTTAATGGTAATCCCCCGCGCCTTTTCCTCTGGCGCCGCATCAATCTCTTCGTACTTCTTGGCGGTTGCTTGACCTGATGCAGCCAGAGTCATGGTAATGGCAGCCGTCAGCGTTGTTTTGCCGTGGTCTACGTGACCAATTGTGCCAATGTTGACGTGGGGTTTAGTCCTTTCAAACTTTGCGCGTGCCATGAATTACGTTTTCCTTTTCTTAGTTATGCGTTCCCTTTGCTCTTAGCAATGATAGCTTCAGCCACGTTACGAGGCACCTCATCGTAGTTGCTAAACTCCATTGAGAAGATACCTCGACCTTGGGTCTTAGACCGGATATCCGTAGCATAACCAAACATCTCGGCTAATGGAACTTTAGCAGAAACTTTGGCAATGCCTTCTTCGGTACCCATTCCTTCAATTTGACCACGGCGGGAGTTGAGATCGCCCATGACATCTCCGAGAAAGTCTTCAGGCACTTCAACTTCCACTTTCATCATAGGCTCTAGTAGCACGGGTGAAGCCTTCATCACCGCTTGTCGAATTGCCATCGAACCGGCAATTTTGAATGCCATTTCCGAAGAATCAACATCGTGGTAAGAGCCATCAACTAATGTGGCTTTGACATCAATGAGAGGATACCCAGCCAGGATACCCGATTCGCAGGCTTCTTTCATACCCTGCTCAGCCGGAGAAATAAATTCCTTCGGTACGGAACCACCAACAATCTTGGAGACAAATTCAAACCCACTACCGGATTCACCTGGCTCCAATTCAATGACAACATGACCGTACTGGCCTTTACCGCCACTTTGACGGATAAACTTGCCTTCCGCTTGCACGGATTTACGAATTGTTTCCCGGTAAGCCACCTGAGGGGCCCCCACATTGGCTTCAACTTTGAACTCCCGCAGCATCCGATCTACCAGAATTTCCAGGTGCAGTTCACCCATTCCCGCAATCACGGTTTGATTGGTTTCTTGATCGATACTCACCCGGAATGTCGGATCTTCTTCCGATAAGGCTTGGAGGGCTTTGGAAAGCTTCTCCATATCCTGTTTGGTTTTTGGTTCTACGGCTACCGAAATCACCGGCTCTGGAACATAAAGCGATTCCAAAATAATTGGCGATTCTTCACCACAAATTGTATCACCCGTTGTCGTTTGCTTTAGACCAATCGCTGCACCGAGATCGCCAGCCCGTAGCTCATCGACCTCAATCCGTTCGTTGGATTTCAAAATAATCAGACGGGATATACGTTCCTTCTGATCTTTAGTGGAGTTGAGAATATAGCTGCCTTTTTGCAGAACTCCCGAATAGACCCGCATGAAGGTTAAACGACCATAAGGGTCTGACATGATCTTAAATGCCAGCGCCGCTAGGGGAGCTTCATCGTCTGCAGGTCTGGTTTCAGGTGTACCATCGGGCAATAGTCCCTGAATTGCCGGAACTTCCGGGGGAGAGGGTAGATAGTCCACCACTCCATCTAGGAGTAGTTGTACTCCTCTATTTTTGAAGGCTGAACCACACAGCACCGGGACAATTGTTCCTGCAATTGTCCCTTTACGCAAAGCAGACCGAATTTCGTCTTCGGTGAGTTCTTCTTCCGCCAGATACTTTTCTAAGAGCGCTTCATCTGTCTCGGCTACGGCTTCGATGAGCTTGACTCGGTATTCTTGGGCTAGCTCTTGAACATCTTCCGGAATTTCTGTGTCTTGCATATCCGTACCCAGGTCATTGCTATAAATCCGGGCACGCATTTGGACAAGATCGACAATACCGTGGAAATCATTTTCACTGCCGATGGGAATTTGGATCGCAACTGCATTGGTACGCAGGCGATCGCGGAGTTGCTCGTATACTTTGAAGAAGTTAGCACCCGTGCGATCCATCTTGTTGACAAAGGCAATCCTCGGTACCCGGTAGCGATCCGCTTGCCGCCACACAGTTTCCGATTGGGGCTGGACACCTCCCACTGAGCAGAACACAGCAATCACACCATCCAAAACCCGCATCGAACGCTCAACTTCAATCGTGAAGTCTACGTGACCCGGTGTATCAATGATGTTAATCCGGTGATCCAGCCAGTTTGTGCTGATGGCCGCAGCAGTAATTGTAATTCCCCGTTCCCGCTCTTGCTCCATCCAGTCGGTCACGGCTGTCCCTTCATGGACTTCGCCTATCTTATGAACGATTCCTGAGTAAAACAGAATCCGTTCGGTTGTTGTTGTCTTGCCCGCATCAATGTGGGCTGCAATCCCGATATTGCGTATTTTCTCAAGCGGGATGGTACGTGCCACAGCTACCTCCTTCGTCGCCGCAAGTTTCCACGTTGCTATCTCTTTACAATTCTATACTTTGTTTAACTTTTTAGGGATTTGTTCTTTGTCCTTTGTCCTATTCGCTCCTCAAAAAGCCAGCTAGCTAGGTTATTGGTTATTCCTCACGGAACCCCCCGAATCAACCTTTCGCCTTCGCGAGTGCTGTCATTCATCGGTCTAACTGAGTTAGTAGCGATAATGGGCAAACGCTTTATTGGCATCTGCCATCCGATGGGTTTCTTCCCGTTTCCGAATGGCATTCCCGGTTTCATTTGCCGCATCCATCAGCTCATTTGCCAATTTACTCGACATACTTTTCCCTGAGCGACTTCGGGAAAACTGAATCAGCCAGCGCATAGCTAATGTTGTTCCGCGTTCTGAGCGGACTTCCATGGGAACTTGATACGTTGCTCCTCCAACCCGACGGGCTTTTACTTCTACTAACGGGGTGACATTCCGTATCGCTTTTTCAAATACCTCTAGAGGTTCGTTACCTGTGCGTTCTTCAATCATTTTGAAGGCGTCATAGATAATTCCAGATGCCAGAGATTTTTTTCCATGACGCATAATCCGGCGCACCATCATACTAACCAAACGGCTGTTATAAACCGGGTCAGGGGGGACAGGGCGCTTTTTAACAACTGTACGACGAGACATAGTAAGCCTTTACAAAATACATAATCCGTTGGCAAATTTAACAAATTATCCGGGAATTGATTTTCTTTTCCCCAGGTTTAAGGGTTGCTTGGAAAAATCCAGAAAAACCCAGCCAGAAAAACCTAGCCACATCATCTCCCATTTTCCAGGGCAGCTTACCCAACCTAAACCGCTATGGGCAAGTTGATCCCGGTGTGGGCAGACTTTAAAAAGCTCTATTTGCTTACTTTAGGACGCTTGGTTCCGTACTTGGAACGACCCTGCTTGCGATCTTTCACACCTGCCGTATCTAGGGTTCCCCGAATAATATGATATCGAACCCCGGGTAAATCTTTAACCCGTCCTCCTCTAATCATCACGACCGAGTGCTCTTGAAGGTTATGACCAATTCCAGGAATATACGCCGTCACTTCAAAACCTGATGTCAGGCGTACCCTTGCCACTTTCCGCAGGGCTGAGTTCGGTTTTTTGGGGGTTGTCGTGTAGACTCGGGTGCAAACACCCCGCCTTTGTGGACATTGTTTCAGTGCAGGCGATTTGGTTTTCGCCTTGATTTTGGCGCGTTCGCTACGAATAAGCTGCTGGATAGTGGGCATGAGTTACGGCGCGTAAAATTCCTTAATCGTTTAAAGTATTGACAAATTCTGATTGTACTGACTTTTGGGCAACAATGTCAATTTTTTTGTCCTTTGTCCTTGGTCATTCGTCATTTGCTACTCCTTACACCTAGGAGCATTGATCACGCCTTGACTTTTCACGGGAAGTCTAGAAACTATTGTAGAGACGCGATGCAAGAAGCGTCTGGGCGGGCGCGAGTTAAATCGGGTTGCAACCGAAAAGATTGATAGCCCGGACTACTCTCGCCTTTACCGCAAGTTAAAACGCTCTTCACGACGGTTAGCCAAGCGGCAAAAGGGGAGCAAACGGCGAGAACGGATGCGGGTTAAAGTAGCCAAGCTTAACGCCCAGATACGGGATAAGCGCAAGGACTTTCTGCATAAGCTGTCCACTAAGGTAGTAGACGAGAACCAAGTCATTGTCTTAGAGGATTTAAACGTTGGCGGTATGCTCAAAAACCGCAGATTATCACGGGCAATTAGCCAAGCTGGATGGTATGAATTCCGGTCATTGTGTGAGGGTAAAGCCTGCAATCATAACCGGGACTTTCGAGTCATCAACCGATGGGAACCCACCAGTCAAGTTTGTTCTGAGTGTGGTTACCGATGGGGCAAGTTAGACCTATCGGTCAGAACGATTGTCTGTGTCAACTGCGGAGTAGAACACGACCGAGACGATAATGCCTCGATCAACATTGAGCAAGCTGGACTTAAGGTCGGGGTAGGGCATACCCACGACTATAAACGGACGGGGAGCGCGTGTAAGACCTCAGATGAGGCAGTGTGTGGTGAGCCGTCAACCCACCGAGAGTACGTGCAGTTATCGCTGTTCGACTGGTAGGGAATCACCGTCCTTGTAGGGCGGTGAGGATGTCAATCGAAACGAGTTTCCGCAGCCACAGGTTTCAATGGCATTGGGGTTATAAAAGCGAAACCCACCACCCATGAGATCTTCTGAATAATCCAAGGTTAGGTTGGCTAAATACTTGATGCTCACTTCATCCACGACGACAGTGATACCTTGAGTGTCATAGACGCGATCGCTCGAGCTGACGGCATCATCAAACTCCAGAGTATAGTATAAATCAGCACATCCCCCTGGCTTCGCGCCTAAGCGTAATCGAGCTTGCTGTTGCTGGCGCTTGGTCTTGAGGCGTCTTATTTCATTGGTCGCCGCTTGACTCAGTGTAATCATCGGTTTTGTCCTGGCTTAGAAATCGTCGTCACTTGGGGCAAAAAAAATTTCCTCCCTTAGTATTAGGGAGGAGTTCATTTAGCGTCAAGCTAGTACAGCACGGTGTAATTAATCACCAATTTACCAAGCTAAACCGATATTAACCTTCGACTTCCCTGGAAGCCGTACTAGCTACTTCGGACAACCCCACCTATTCTGTGTCACACTCGTTGCGGGCATAGTCATCTTCATAGCGAATAATGTCATCTTCGCCAAGGTACTCGCCATTCTGCACTTCTATTAATACCAGCGGAATAACACCTGGATTTTCTAGGCGATGAGCATGTCCTTGAGGCACATAACTGGACTGATTTTGATGAATCAATAATTCCTTATCTCCGCAAATAACCTTTGCCATGCCGCTGACAACAATCCAGTGTTCACTACGATGGTAGTGCATTTGCAGGCTGAGGCGATGACCGGGCTTCACCTCAATGCGCTTAATCTTGTATCCTCGCCCCTCTTCCAGAACAGTAAATGAACCCCAAGGTCTTAGTTCTGTAGCGGCAGCGCCTTCGGCAGTCAACGATCTGGGCAGGGTAATCGCCGAATCTTGAGGAACTGCTTGCTGAACCATAGTATTTCTCCTGAAAATAGTTACGGTAGTGAAGTACCCCAACTTGCTTCGCTGAAGTTGGGGCTTCCAACTTCTTAAAACAAGGACGGTCTTATTCGTCTTTAGGGTTTCCCGCTTCATCCGCCGATGCCTCCAAAGGTTGCCCTTTATTGGTCTTACTCAGCGTCCACAGGCAGCCGCCCGCCTCCCGCAGGCATTAATTGTGATCAAAAGGTTAAATCGGGTATTTAGCTATTGCCCGGTTATCAACAACACAAAAGCCAACTACAGTTAAGATTAGCAAATTCATCTTAGATTTTGCACCCATTAGGGGATAGATACGTCAAATTGTAGAAAGTCTTCACATTGAGAGACTTGAGCTTTATCGAAACTTTAGATAAAAGCTCTGGGAGATAAAGAAGAAGATGTTAAAGGTTAGAGCTAGCTGAGTGTTCGTCATTTGTAAGGATTTGAGAAATTTTTACATAACTTAACAGGGTTCAGTTGATTTCCAGCAACCTACTTAGGGGAAATTGGGTCGAAAGAGTCCCAAAGCATTGTGAACCCGGGCGGCTGTGTAAGGAGAACGATCCAGAAGATGACCCCCTAAATACAGTCCAGTGGAACTCCCACCATCGAGATTCAGCGCATCAACGGCTCCGAGTTGCTGCATCAACTGTGCGGTTTCGGTTAAGTTGGGACCTCTACCACCGAGACGATTGTGCATGGCGGCAATAATTAGTGTGCCATTTGCTGTGATCCCGATCGCACTCCGAATAGCTGCTTGTTGAGCAAAGGCATCACTAAATTTTTCAGCTTGGGCATCTAGCACAATTTGGCGATTTTGCAGTAACAACGGACCCGCACCGAGGATATGAGGATAATTATTAAACTCAATCGGCAAGGTTTTCTGTTCAATCTGAACTTGTGTGCCAATCGTGAGAGTACTTACCGCAACTTTTGGATCACTGCCTCTGTCTGTGAGAAGATAGCCATTAACTGGAATAGTAAACGACTCCTTACCCGCTAAACCTCCTGGTAATTGAGCCGTAATCTGGTTATTTTGCACAACCGAGATCACTTCATTATCGGTTAACGGGGTGTAGATTGCGCCCCACTCTGGAGTATAGCGAGATATCCCGGCTTGCACATAACCGCTATTCAGGAACAGAATCGGAAAACGTTCTCCCTTGGCGGTGATTAAGGTTTCCTGAAGGCTGAGACGTCCAAATTTGAATTGATGCTGATCCGTCCACGCGATCGCACCTCGGTTGAGAATGGGTCCAGAATACCAGCGTCCATCCCGACGGATAGCACCTAAGGGCAGTTGATTATTGCGGTTAAAAAAGCCACCATTGATGGCGGCTGAGGCTTGCCACAACTGGGCGGTTTGGATCAGGGGGGCGGTTCCCATTTGAGTTGTGGGATTACTCCAAATCGGCTTCAGGTTGACTTGGGGATTTTTGGGATCAACCTCTAGCCACACCAAAGGAAATCGAGTATCACCCAGAGTCACAGTCCGCTGACGCCACCAGATACCCGGTGCCCACAGAATATCTTTTTCCACCATGGCATCCGGTCGAAGTTCGATGACTAAGCGATTGGGATTAGGTAAGCTAAAGACGTGTAACCGTAGACCATCTGGAATCGAAACGCCGATAGTTGTTTGGGTTTGATTCGTTTCAACGCGGATAATCGGTTGATTCTCCGGCGCTGCATTGTTTTTCTCATCCCCCTCAATTGGGGACGTTTTAAGTGTTGAGTGTGTAGGGGCGGGTTTTACTACTATCATTTCTTGCTTCACCCGGATGTGACTAAACCCGCCCTGACTAAGTTTTGAGTGTTGGGTGTTGAGTGTTGAGTTATCTGCCTCATCTGCCTCATCTTCCACCGCCGGAGGTGGGGTAAACTGTTCAATCAGGGATGGATTCGCGATCGCGTCTAAGATAATCACCCCTTCACCGGGGCTTCTGCTCACTTGCCAAGGTGTGGGACGATCTAAATCAAGAATCATCCTAAACCCCCACAGGTGTGCCTCTTCCCGGATACTGTCTAATCGGGCGGGTGCAGACGTTAGCGCTAATGTATCTCCTTGGGCTTGGAATTGCCATCCCACCTGTTGGGCAAACTCTGTAATATCTAAATAGCGATAAGCATCACGATGGTGAGCCACCAGAACCAGAGGCGTACTCAGGGGATTAGAGAACCACTGTATCGGTTGTCGTGTCCAATTGCGGGTACTCAACAATTCCAGTCCGAAGAGTTGTTGGATTCCCACATCACTGATACCCGTGCGTATGACTCCCCCAACTTGCCACTGTTTCCAGGCAAGAGGTAGTATGCGACCATTTAATGAGAGTTTTGTCCCGGCGCCAACGACTTGAGTTGGGGTTTGAGCGAAAGTTTGAGTCTGAGGTGAGGGAGAAGCTGAGGGAGTCACGGCTTCAGCTTCTACCCATTCGCGATCGAGTTCAAGGGTTGACTGAACGACTAAACCTTGCAGAATTTCCCTTATAGTTAGACTCTTTATTACTAAGGATTCCGCAGAACTAACAGGTTTAGCGGTTAAACCTAGGCATGAAGTACACATTGCTAAGAGTCCTATCACAATTTTGGCTTGATTCCGTGAGAAATCCTTTGTCATAATCTTTGCTTTGGTGTGAGATGAATTGACGTTTAAATGTACAGATTAACTAATTCATGTATTGTATGTATATTATGAAAATTAGTTCAATAATCAAAGCTAAATTATACATAATCTGTTTTCCTGTTGACAGCCATCTCGGCTCAAAGGTTCCCTGGCAATTTGCTTGTAAGTTAAAATAGTCAGTTCAAATAAAGGGTAGGTGGCAGACCTGTCCAGTTTTAAGTTTATTTATAATCGAAAAAACGGGAGACTCAAATGACTTTAGCCACGATCGCAACACCCAAAAAGGAATCCCCCCTTTTGTTTGAGGGAATGACCTGGAGAGAGTTCAAAGCTGTTGAGCAATTGTTAGACCGTCCAGGATATCGACTTTCTTTTTTAGATGGAGTTTTGGAGATACGACGAATGCTTGGAGAACCTCACCAAACTGTTAAGGAAAGAATTGGTGCATTGTTGGAGCTTTACCTGTTGATGGCAGGATTTGACTTTACTCCAACTGGCTCAATGACGTTGGAAAGTGAAGGAGTCGCCGTCAAGCGAGAAGCCGATGAATCCTATAAACTGGCTCCGGGTCGAACTCATCCAGATCTGGCGATTGAGGTGGTGTTTACCAGTGGCGGTATCAACAAGTTGGAGATCTATAAGCGGCTGAAGATCAAGGAAGTGTGGTTTTGGGAAGATGGGGTGTTGGAGCTTTATCACCTGCGAGGAGAGGGGAATACACTTGACTATGAACAGATTAAGAGTAGTGAGGAAGTGAAAGGAATTGATCTAGATTTGTTATTACGTTGCATCAATATGGTGAATCATGTGGATGCTATTAAAACATTTCAAAAGGCGCTGCAAAACTAAGGTTTTATGGTATATTGTTATCGTGGGAAAATGTGTGCGCCTGTAGCTATAGAAGAATTCGCGATCGCACAGGTTGAATCAGTCGCATCGGGTACAGGAAACTGTTGCAGGATTTTAGCGATCGCATGAGACCATGAAGCGGGCAAGCACGATGAATTCCTCTACATTGAACAATTGACTAATGCCCTTAAATCAGGAAAAACTGTTATATTTTAAGTATATTGATTAAAATTGTACTATTTAAATCAAAAATGTTAAAGCAAAATATAGCCACTGTCATTAAAATTTTAGAATCTCTCCCTGATGCACAGCAGGAGCGAATTATTGAGCATTTACGGGACTATATTGCTGATATTGAAGATGAATTAAAGTGGGAGCAATCTTTTCGTAAAACACAAAATAAGTTAGTAGAAGCAGCGAAACTGGCGAAACAACAAATGTTTGTGGTCAAATAATCCTTTTCATCCCTCTTTACACTTTAAATGTATTAATCGCGATCAGGATATTTGGTCAGTGAGAATTACCCGAAATTACCGAGCTATTGGAATTTTACAATAGGATACAGTAACCTGGTTTTGGATTGGGAGTCATGATAACTATGAACAGTTTTTTTGGTAAAATTGGAAGCGAGTTGCGCGATCGCACCCATAAAAATGCCGAATGTCCTACTATCATGAGAGAATAATAGGAATTCCCCTCCTAATAAAAGTCCCCCAAACATCATGGTAGATTGCCGCAACATCGCTATTGCCCTTCTCCCCCTGCTGGGACTAACCACCCTTGCGCCCCAAACCCTTGCCCAATCTATCACGCCAGCTTCCGATGGCACGGGTACAATGATTCAACAGGAGGGTAATACCTACACGATTACGGGGGGTACACAAGTTGACTCTAAGGTATTCCACTCCTTTGGGGAACTCGGACTTTCACCCAACGAAATTGCAAACTTTCTCTCTAATCCCAATATCCAAACGATTTTCGGGCGAGTTACTGGGGGCAATCCTTCGATTATCCAAGGGTTACTTCAAGTCACCGGGGGTAATAGTAACCTGCTGCTGATGAACCCCGCCGGGATTGTGTTTACTCAAGGGGCAAGTTTTAACATTCCTGGCAGTTTAACGGTTACGACTGCTGATGCTATTGGTTTTGAGAGTGGCTTCTTTCCGGCGACAGGCAATGTTAACTATCAAAATCTGGTTGGTGCGCCGAATACATTTGTTTTTACAGGTGATAATGGCAGTATTGTCAACGCGGCTGAACTTGAACTGAACCAAGGAAACTTGGCTTTAATCGGGAGTAGTGTCATTAATACCGGAACCCTCAGCACTGGTGATGGGACGATTACGATTACGGCTGTCCCTGAAAATAGAACGGTGAGGATTAACCAAGCGGGGATGGTGTTGGGCTTAGAAATTAGTCCGGCTGATTTGGAGAGTGGGATTCAGGCGACAGATTTAGCCCGGTTACTCACGGGTTCCAATCTTGAAGATGACACAGGAATCCGTGTTGATGCCAACGACGAACTCAGGTTAACAGATACCAATCATCCCCTAGATACGGCGGGTAATGTGACAATTGCTGGTCAGGTTGAGGGGAATCAAGTCCATCTGGCGGCGGCGAATCAGGTTAACCCCATTGGTAACTCTGAAACCCTGATTCGCACGGATAGCGGGGAATACAGCGCCCCTACGGTTACTCGGTTTGCCGCTAATCCAACCGATGCGAACAGCTACATTTTCCTAGATGCGACTGTCCCCAACTACAGTAATTTACTCTTCGGGGGTGAGGCGGGAACGACGACGGTGGTGGTTACGCCGAATGAAAATGGCATGGAGACGATTACTGAAACCCTAACCACACCTGGACTGAGTTTAGTCGATGCGCTGCATATTGTCTCCGAAGGGAGTGAGGGGAACTTCTGGTTAGGGAAGGCTTTTGTCGATAGTAATACTATCGGTCAATATCAACCTCAAATGGCGACGTGGAATCAGGGATTGAGTGTGGGGGCAGATATTTTACTCTATGCCTGTTTTGTGGCATTGGGGAATAGTGGTGACGCTTTGCTGAATACTTTGGCACTTTACACGGGGGTAGATGTGGCGGGTTCTACGAATTTGACTGGGTTTGGGGGAGATTGGCAGTTAGAACGGAGTGTGGGGGAGATTGAAGCGACTGCACCGTTTGAGGGGAGTGTGTTAGCGAATTATGGGGATACATTACAGGTATTTACAACTACGAATGGGAATGACGCTGGGATAGGTTCACTGCGACAAGCGATTCTGAATGCTAATGCTGCTGATGGAGATGATGAGATTCGCTTTGTACCTGGGTTAACTGAGGTGACGCTGACATCCGATGAGTTATCTATTAATACCAGGAATGGGGATTTGATGATAGATGGTGACTCCGGTGGTGCCAGTAATGTAATTGTTGAACGCAGTACAGTAGCAGGAACGCCCAATTTCCGTATTTTCAATATTACGGGGGATGGCAATGTCACTATTGATGCGTTGACGATTCGTAATGGTGTTAGTCTCGCTGCGGGTGGTATAGCTTGGAATATTGGACCGGGAACGCTACGTCTGACTGACAGTACTGTGAGTGACAATTCCGGTGACGGTATTTCCGCTGGTAGTATAGCTAGTAAGGGTGCGGTGCTACTAGATAACAGCACTGTGAGTAATAATTCTCGTTATGGCATTCGCAGCATTGGTACAGTGACTCTGACCAACAGCACTGTGAATAATAATTCTAGTCGTGGCATTTTCGCTTCGGGTGCAGTAACTCTGACCGACAGTACTGTGAGTGGTAATTCTATAAGTTTTGTTACCGGTGACGGCATTTTTAGCCAAGGAGATACAGTAACACTCAACAATAGCAGTGTGAGTAATAATTCTAGTCGTGGCATTTTAGCTTCGGGTGCGGTGACACTCAACAACAGCACTGTGAGTGAAAATTCCCGTGAAGGCATTCGCAGCATGCATAGTACAGTCACTCTCAATAACAGTACGGTGAGGGGTAATTCTGGTCGTGGCATTTCCAGTAATGGTGCGGTGCTGGAAAACAGCACTGTGAGTGACACTCTTGGTGACGGCATTCGCAGCATAGATCCCGTAACTCTGACCAACAGTACTGTGAATAATAATTCTGGTGACGGTATTTCCGCTCAAGGTGCAGTGACTCTAACTGACAGTACTGTGAATAATAATTCTGGTGACGGCATTTTTAACCAAGAACATGCAGTAACACTCAACAATAGCAGTGTGAGTAATAATTCTGGTCGTGGCATTTTAGCTGGGCGTGCGGTGACACTCAACAACAGCACTGTGAGTGAAAATTCTCGTGAAGGCATTCGCAGCATCTATAGTACAGTCACTCTCAATACCAGTACGGTGAGGGGTAATTCTGGTCATGGCATTATCAGTAATGGTGCGGTGCTACTGGAAAACAGCACGGTGAGTGACAATCTTGGTGGTGGCATTCGCAGCGCAGATACCGTAACCCTGACCAACAGCACTGTCAATGGAAATTCGGCAAGCGCATTGAGCGACGGTCTTGTCGGACTTGGCGGCGGTCTTTTCAGTAGGAGTGGAGTAACCATTATCAACAGCACCATAAGTGGCAATACAGCAACAGGTGACGGCGGCGGTATTAACACCCGTGGTGGCGGCACAATCATTAACAGCACTATCACCAACAACACAGCAGACTCCGATGCCAATGGGATAGGAGATGGCGGTGGTATCTATAATTCAACTCTTTTGGGCGGCAACACTTTAACCATCCGCAACAGCATTGTTGCCGGTAATTTTGATCTCGCAGGTAGGATTCACTCTGATGTTTCGGGTAGAGCTACTATTAATGGTGATGCGAATAACCTCATCGGCGACCCCACAGGCGCAAACGGTACTATCGGTACAGGGAGTGACCTCACTTTTGCCAGTTTAGGTATCACTACTATCAACCAAATTCTTGCTCCCTTAGCGAACAATGGCGGCTCAACTCAAACCCATGCTCTTCTTCCAGGGAGTCCCGCCTTGGATGCGGGGAATAATGCTAATATTCCTGCTGATATAACGACTGACCAACGAGGAGCAACCCGCATTATTAATGACATTGTTGATATTGGTGCATTTGAGTCCCAAGGCTTTACCTTAAATGTCACAGGTTCCCCTCAAAGTACACTAGTCAATACGGCTTTTGCTGACTCATTGACTGTGCAAGTGTTAGAGAACTTTGCTAATCAGCCGATTCCAGGTGTCCCTATCACCTTCAATGCCCCATCAAGTGGTGCATCAGGCAGTTTTGGTAACGGTACAACCGTACTCACCAATCCTCAAGGTATCGCCGAGAATCCGGTTACAGCAAACACAGTCGCGGGAAACTATCAAGTCATCGCTACCGCTAACGGTTTACAGTTGACACCCTTTGATTTAACCAACACAGATAACCCAACTCAACCGCCATTAACTCCTCAACCCGAACCCCAATCCCCATCAACCCCTCAACCGATTAATCCTGTCAATCCCATCAATGAATCATCTGCCAATCCAACAATTAATCCTGTCAATCCCATCAATGAATCATCTGCCAATCCAACAATTAATTCTGTCAATCCCATCAATGAATCATCTGCTAATCCAACGATTAATCCCGTTAATCTACTCCAATTGCCCCAAAACCCACCCCCAATCGTCCAAACCCAAATTCCAAACTCTTATATTCAGTTTTGGCAGACCAAGTTAGCCCTTGACCAAATCCGAGAACTGGGATTAAATAACCCCCCAGTGGAACTAATGGTATTAAGCGCCTGTCGCACCGCTTTAGGAGATGAAGAGGCTGAGTTAGGATTTACCGGATTAGCGGTACAAGCCGGGGTGAAATCTGCCTTGGGAAGTCTCTGGTACGTGAGTGATGAAGCGACATTGGGATTAATGACTACCTTTTATTCCCAATTAAAACAAGCGCCGATTAAAGCTGAAGCATTACGACAAACACAGTTGGCGATGATTCGGGGTGAAGTGCGACTTGAAAAGGGTCAACTGATTACGCCGAATCGTACCATTCCTTTACCGCCCCAGTTGGCTGAATTACCAGATAAAGAACTAACTCATCCTTATTATTGGAGTGCATTTACGTTAGTAGGAAGTCCTTGGTAAAACAGGCGATGGCTACAGTAAAGACGTTGCCTAAAACCTCTGGAACAAACCACTATAATAGCGGTTCTCAAGTGCTAATAGTACACCCAACTGTAGGGGCGCAAGGCTTGCGCCCACACTTATGTACCTCATCCTATGAGAAATGCTATATAGCAGTAAACACATCAATTAGGACAAACGCACTTTTTGGAGACGTTCCAACGGAACGTCTCTACAAATCCGTTGTGTCTTAACCGTCTTGGCGGTTGAAACCCCCTACTTTCCTTAACAGAACATAAGTCGCTCATCAGCGAATTACCTGCACATCGACAGACAGATTGAGAGCAGCCCAGGCGCGATCGCAGGTCAAAACTCGAACTCCCAATCGCCATCCCAGACTTAAACAGGCACGATCTCCCAGGGATAACCCCGCTTGCCGAGTTGACTCCCACAGTCGTCCTACCATTTCCCCATCCTCCAGCGTAAACGGCTCTACCGTCAGCCCCAGTGCCTGTAAATCATCCATCATGCCATCCACCTCGACTCCAGCCGCGATCGCCTTCTGCACGACTTCCGCCCAGTTCACACTGGATATCACTGATTCTGCTAACACGCCATCTACAATCTCTTCTCCCGGCTCACCCTTCAGATAAGCCAGCAACGCCGAAGCATCCAACACTACCGTCATTCTGTAACTTCCTGTTTCGCGGCTTGGCGACGTTCAGCGATCAATTCATCGACCAAACTGCGATTTTTGGGTATCTGTGCGAACCGCGCCTTCAACTTTTGCTTAATCGCCTCCGGCTTTTCCAGCACCAACCGCCCTGCTTCTTCACGGGCAACCAGCTTATCCCCTTCCTCAAACCCCAACAACCGCCGCAACACTGCCGGAATGACTAACCGCCCCTGACGATCCAAATGTACTTCTACGGATTTGGAGAGTTCGCTCATACTGCTTTATTTGTGCCACATTATTCATTCTATGCCACGTTTTCTAATATGTGGCATTACTCCAGACTAAACTTATGACATCAGGGATTGCCAGAGTCAAGTATTTTCGCTAAGATTAATCTCCCCATCTAAAAAGCTTCATGTCAACACTAAGGTTGCTAGCCCTCTGATTATCTGTTTGATGGCTATGGCTTATTTCACCTACAACCCAATACTTCAAGGAGTAAGGGAATATGTACCAAACGTGCCATGGCGCATCTAGGAGAAGAAACAATTCAATTACTCCTTTACCCCTGAAAAAATATCTATTTTTTATCAACTACACAGACAGAGGCACAGTTGACGCTCCCTTAAGTAGAATATCACTAAATTAAGGCTGGTGGGCATTGCCCACCCTACGGTAGATCAAAGGTTTTGCCGATCTAACAATGCAAATTTTCAGTGCCATTCCCCTTAAGTATGACTAATGACGAATGACCAATAACGAATGACCAATAACACCAGGAACTATCTTATGACAAACAGGAGCATCAACTCAAATCAACAGCATCAATCTTGGAATCGAGACGATGTAGCCTATCCAGGACAACGATGGTTAGTTGAAGAACGGGATGCTTGCGGCGTTGGCTTTATCGCCTCAGTCGCAGGTGTCGCTAGCCATGAACTGATTGAACAGGCACTTTGTGCTTTAACCTGTTTAGAACATCGCGGCGGCTGTAGCGCTGACCGAGATTCGGGTGATGGCGCTGGCTTAATGGCGGCTATTCCTTGGGGCTTGTTTAAGTCTTGGTTTGAGGAACAAGGAATCACCATGCCACCAACAGAACAGTTGGCGGTGGGTATGGTATTTTTACCCCAAGATGGGACATTGGCGACTAAAGTGCGGGAAATTGTTGCCGGAGTCTTTAAACAAGATGGTTTTACTGTATTGGGTTGGCGTGTCGTTCCCCTAAACGAGTCGGTTGTTGGACCTCAATCCCTAGAAAATCAACCGCAAATCGAGCAAATTATTGTTAGCTGCCCAAATCAGACTGGGGATGAGCGGGAACGTCTCCTTTATAAAACCCGCCGTCGCATTGGCAATGCTTTAGAAGCGGATGGCACCCTCCATTGGTCTGATGATTTATATATTTGCTCCCTATCGAGTCGCACAATTGTCTATAAAGGCATGGTGCGTTCGGCGGTACTGGGTGAATTTTATCTGGACTTAAAACATCCTGAATTTCAAAGCCCCTTTGCCGTCTATCATCGCCGTTTTAGTACCAATACTCTACCCAAATGGCCCCTAGCGCAACCGATGCGGTTATTGGGACATAACGGTGAAATTAATACCCTGCTGGGTAATATTAACTGGATGCGGGCAAGGGAAGCGGATTTATCTCATCCGGTGTGGGGGAATCAAATCGAAGATCTCAAACCAACAGTTGATCCGGATAATAGTGACTCAGCTACTCTGGATAATATAGTTGAGTTACTCGTGCGATCGCGTCGCTCTCCTTTGGAAGCCTTGATGATCATGGTTCCCGAAGCCTACAAAAATCAACCCGATTTGCAGGATCATCCAGAAATTGTTGATTTTTACGAATACTACAGTGGCATTCAAGAACCTTGGGATGGTCCTGCGCTGTTAGTCTTTAGTGATGGTCAAGTGGTTGGTGCAACCCTAGACCGCAATGGACTGCGACCTGCCCGTTATAGTATTACTCGGAATGGTTATGTCGTCGTCGCCTCAGAAGCTGGAGTCGTAGACTTACCCGAAGCGGAAATCGTGGAAAAGGGTAGACTAGGACCTGGACAGATGATTGCTGTGGATTTAGCCAACCACGAAATTCTCAAAAACTGGGAGATCAAACAGCGAGTTGCCCAACGCTTACCCTACGGAGACTGGCTGAAACAGCATCGTCAGGTTTTATCCGCTCAACCTTTTACGGATAATCCCCAACTAGACGCCCAGACGTTACTACAGCAGCAAACCGCCTTTGGTTATACGGCTGAGGATTTGGATATGATCCTGGAACCGATGACCACTCAAGGGAAAGAAGCCACGTTTTGTATGGGGGATGATACTCCCTTAGCCATTCTCTCAGATAAGCCACGTTTGCTTTATGACTATTTTAAACAGCGCTTTGCTCAGGTAACCAATCCACCGATTGACCCCTTGCGGGAAAGTCTGGTTATGTCCTTGAGTATAGAACTGGGTCAACGCGGTAATCTGCTAGATGCCAAACCAGAGTATGCCCAACTGCTGAAACTGAAAACCCCTGTGCTGAATGAAGCGGAGTTAAATGCGGTAAAAACCTCTGGATTTACCACCACAGAACTCTCAACTTTATTTGAAATTAGCGCGGGTCCGGATGGGCTAAAAAATGCCATTGACCAATTGTGTGACCAAGCCGATCAAGCCGTGAAATCGGGCTCAAAAGTCCTGATTTTGAGCGATAAAATTGGCGGGGGTGTGGGTGAAACAACCAGTTATATTCCCCCGCTATTAGCAGTCGGGGCGGTTCACCATCATCTGATTCGCGAAGGGTTGCGGATGAAAGCATCCCTAATTGTGGAAACGGCACAATGTTGGAGTACTCATCATTTTGCTTGTTTAATTGGTTATGGGGCTTCAGCAATTCATCCCTATTTGGCATTGGAATCTGTGCGTCAGTGGTGGTCTAATCCCAAGACGCAGAAACTGATGGATCGGGGTAAAATTGAGCTGCTGACGATTGAAGAGGCACAGAAAAATTACCGTAAGGCGGTGGAAGCGGGTTTATTGAAAATCCTCTCCAAAATGGGGATTTCTTTACTGTCGTCTTACCAAGGGGCGCAGATTTTTGAAGCATTGGGAATTGGTGCAGAGGTATTAGATTTAGCCTTTCGCGGTACAACCTCCCGCTTGGGTGGTTTGAATTTGGCAGAATTGGCACAGGAAGTGATGGCTTTCCATCAACGGGCGTTCCCGGATTTGACGGGTAAGAAACTGGAAAATTTTGGGTTTATCCAGTATCGTCCCGGTGGGGAATATCACATGAATAGCCCGGAGATGGCAAAGGCGCTGCATAAAGCCGTGGCGTCTTTTAAGGGTCAAGGTTCCTCGGTCAAAAACTCAAACGGCAAAACCGACAACGAACAGACAGGATATGACCACTATGAAATCTATAAAAAATACCTCGAAGAGCGCCCAGTGACGGCGTTACGGGATTTGTTAGACTTCAGGAGCGATCGCGCCCCTATCCCGATTGAGGAGGTAGAACCTGTGGCGGAGATTGTCCAGCGTTTCTGTACTGGTGCTATGTCCTTGGGTTCCCTGTCGCGGGAAGCACATGAAACTTTGGCAATCGCCATGAATCGGATTGGCGGGAAGTCAAATTCCGGTGAAGGTGGGGAAGACCCAGTTCGGTTTAAAATCCTGGATGATGTGGATGATCAAGGAAATTCGCCCACATTGCCTCATCTTAAAGGGCTGCGAAATGGGGATACAGCGAGTTCTGCGACTAAACAGGTAGCCTCAGGGCGCTTTGGTGTAACGCCAGAGTACCTGATGAGTGGCAAACAATTGGAAATTAAAATGGCTCAGGGCGCGAAACCCGGAGAAGGGGGACAGTTACCGGGGAAAAAGGTGAGTCCTTATATTGCTATGCTGCGGCGCTCTAAAGCGGGTGTACCGCTGATTTCACCACCCCCCCACCATGATATCTATTCGATTGAAGACCTCGCTCAACTGATTTTTGACCTGCATCAAATTAATCCAGAGGCGAAGGTGTCGGTAAAATTGGTGGCAGAAATCGGGATTGGTACGATCGCAGCGGGTGTGGCTAAGGCAAATGCTGATGTGATCCAAATTTCGGGTCATGATGGTGGAACCGGCGCATCTCCCTTAAGTTCGATTAAACATGCGGGTGTTCCTTGGGAGTTGGGTGTCACCGAGGTACATCGAGCGCTGATGAGGAATCAATTGCGCGATCGCGTGATTTTACGGGCAGATGGTGGCTTCAAAACCGGCTGGGATGTAGTCATGGCGGCGTTAATGGGCGCGGAAGAATATGGCTTTGGTTCGGTGGCGATGATTGCTGAAGGCTGTATCATGGCGCGAATTTGTCACACGAATAACTGTCCGGTTGGGGTGGCGACACAGCAGGATCATTTGCGAAAGCGGTTTATCGGGATACCGGATCATGTGGTCAACTTTTTCTACTTTGTTGCCGAAGAAGTGCGATCGCTCCTGGCACGGTTAGGGTATCGTAAGTTAGACGAGGTAATCGGTCGGGCGGATTTATTGCAGCAACGAGAGGATGTGGCGTTAACTAAGACGGCGACGATATCGGTGAAATGCTTAACCGATTTACCCGATACGCGCACAGATCGTTCCTTCCTCAACCATGAGGCGGTTCACAGCAATGGAGCTGTTCTCGATGATCAGCTATTGGCTAATCCAGAGATTCAAGCCTGCATCGCCAACCAAGGTACAATCACCAAAGACGTAGCGGTGTTGAATACTGATCGCAGTGTCGGGACACGTCTAGCGGGCGCGATCGCGAAAAAATACGGTAACAATGGCTTTGAAGGGCAAATTACCCTGAACTTCAAGGGCGCAGCCGGACAAAGCTTTGGTGCCTTTAATTTACCTGGAATCACCCTATGCCTAGTTGGGGAAGCCAATGATTATGTAGGCAAAGGAATGCATGGGGGTGAAATTATTATCACGCCTCCCACTGATGCCACCTATAACCCAGCAGAAAACGTGATTGTGGGCAATACTTGCCTTTACGGTGCCACAGGCGGTACTTTATTTGCCAATGGCTGGGCGGGTGAACGATTCGGCGTCCGCAATTCTAAAGGTCAAGCCGTGATTGAAGGCGCTGGCGATCACTGCTGTGAATACATGACAGGTGGTGTGATTGTGGTTTTAGGTCGTGTCGGGCGCAATGTCGGTGCAGGGATGACCGGAGGGTTAGCCTACTTCTTGGATGAAGATTCACAATTCCCGGCAAAAGTCAACCCCGAAATTGTTAAGATTCAACGGGTAACCACATCGGCTGGGGAACAGCAGCTAAAAGCCCTGATACAAGCCCATGTTGACCGCACTGGAAGTGCTAAAGCCAAGACAATTCTGGCAAATTGGTCAGACTTCTTACCGAAATTCTGGCAAGTCGTGCCACCCTCGGAAGAAGATACCCCAGAAGCCAATCCCGATGCGGTGGCACAACGGGAATTAAGTCCAGTTCAATAAAACCGTAGGGGCGCACCGACGTGCGCCCTCAATGCTAAATACCGACGTGCGCCCTCAATACAGCAGTTTGCTCGGCTATGCGGTACATTGTCGATCCCCCTCGCATCCCCCTTAAAAAGGGGGACTTTGAGCGACTGTACTTTATTACAGCGCAAAGCGCTATATTATTAAATACCGAAAGTCATGGTTCCACGCCTAGGAGTCTCTACACTGCTTCCCCTGCTTCCCCTGCTTCCCCTGCTTCCCCTGCTTCCCCTGCTTTTGTCCACGGCTAGTCAATCCACTTGCTCCGGGTCAATACCCAACTCTCTCAACCGCTGTGCCAACCTTTCTGCCCGTTGTCGTTCAGCTTCTGCCCGTTGTCGTTCAGCTTCTGCTCGTTGTTCAGCGTCTTGGACTCGTTGTTGAGCCTCTTCTAGGCGTCGTTGAATCTCCACATAACTGGCAAATGGGTTCCCATCAGGACGATAAAGCTGCAACTGTTCCCCAGACAAATCAAAGCGAATACCCAGTCGGGGACTCACCCAATTATTCATCTCGTCAATTACATCCAAACGAGACTCAGAACGCAACCAACCACTCAAATCATTTTTATCCGGATCATACAGATAGTATTCCTCAACACCATAGCGATCGTAAAAGACCTGCTTCTTATTCATTTCCGTTAAGGTATTACCAGGAGAGAGAATTTCAAACACTACCTGCGGCGCGATATTCCCCTCATTCCACTGCTGGTAGGAACCTCTATCGCCCTTGGTAACACCAAAGACAATCATCAAATCAGGGGCTTGACGAATTTTATTATTTCCTTGAACGGGATACCATAACAAATCCCCCGCAACAAACACATTGGCATCATCAGCGAAGAGCCACTCTAAATTGTAGTAGATGATCGTAATCCAGCGAAATTGCTTGGTATTGTCTGCCATCGGTTGACCATCACTTTCCGGGTAAATGACATCTTCTTTTGTCTGAGCCTCTAGTCGAAAAACCATAACCCTACTCTCCATTCAAGACTGTCTAAGGCTGCTAGTTGAGAAGCGATCGCTTTATTTTAACGGGTCACGAATGATCAGCCTCACTTGTTGATTACTCTTAACAGTTACGTTTGCACCAATCCTTTTTGAATCGCCAGAACGGCAGCTTGGGTGCGATCGCGCACGTCTAATTTTTGTAAAATGGCATGAACATGAACCCTGACTGTCCCTGTGGCAATATGTAAGAGTTCCCCAATTTCTTGATTACTCTTACCCGCCGCAATCAGCGCCAGAATTTCCTGTTCCCGCTGAGTCAGAGGATTGGCGGGCGATTCATCAGTCGATTGGGCAACCTCCGGCGTCTGTTCTCCCACAGCGGCGCGAATTTCATTGGTACTGGTTTTGTCCCACCATGACGCCCCCACCGCCACAGAACGCAGTGCTAAGATTAATACTTCTGCTTCAATGCCTTTGAGACAGTATCCAGAAGCCCCCGCTGCAATTAGCCGCTCAATTAGAGGTTTCTGGGAATGAGAGGTTAAAACTAAAATCGGTAATTCTGGATGTTGCTGCTTAATTTGACGGCACGCTTCCACACCACCAATTCCTGGTAGTCCCACATCCAACAGTACAACATCGGGTAGATACTGATTGGTTAATTCCACCGCCGTCTCGCCATCTACCGCCTCTGCCACAATTTCTAATCCGGGTTCTTGCTGCAATCGCGTCGATAGTCCTAAGCGGAACAGTTCATCATCTTCTACGAGTAGAATCCGCATTCGTTTATGTCATTTGTTTATGTCATACAAAATCCGCCTTTATTACTCCCTGTAAGAGGCGATTGAAATCGCTGCTATACAAACAAAGTCCGCCTGCGCGGACTGGGTTATAACGGGGGTAGCTAACCCGGATTTGGTATCATTTGTCATTTGTCATTAAAATAAGCAGGCAGTTTAAACCCAAACAGCGCCCCTTTTGGTTTTCGGTTCTCTGCCCAAATTGTACCGCCATGGGCTTCAATAATCTGCCTCGTCAAGTATAGTCCTAGTCCCGAACCTGTGGCTTGGCGATTGGTGTGTCCTTGATAAAATCGCTCGAATAGGTGAGGTAATTCTTCCTCTGTAATGCCTTGTCCACTGTCAAGCATCCTGACAACTTGATACTCTCCAGAGGATGCTAGTCTCACTTCGACTTTGCCGCCACGGGGGGAATGGTTGATGGCATTAACGAGTAAATTGGCAAACACTCGCTGCAATTGTAAAGCATCCCCATTCACCCATAAAGAACGGCGAAAGTCCGATTCACTATGATTCAAGAGGATATGTACCCGACGGCTGGCGGCTAAATCGGTGAAGGTGGCAATCACTTCCTCTGCTAACGCGACTAAATTTACAGGTTGGCGTTGGAGTTTTAGCCCCTCGGCATCATTACGATAAACATCCAGCAGCGTCTGGATGAGTTGTAATGAGGCATGATGAGAGCGATCCATCATCCTCAGCACTTTTTCTTGAGGTGGCGTTATCGTGCCAAATTGACCACCCTGAAACAATTTTATCGTTTCAATTGCTCCCAAGAGGGGGGTTTTCAGGTCATGGGTGAGGGTAGACACAAAATCTTCGCGAATACTGGCGAGTTGGGTTTGGGCTTGCAACTGGGCTTTGTGTCGCGCGATCGCTTCTTCATAGCGGCGGTTGCGATCGCTTAACCAACCTGTCGCGACTAATGCCATCACCGCAATGAATCGATTGGCGACTGTTGCTGGATTGGTTAATTCTACAGTGGGAACCACCAAATTTAAAAGCGTTAGCACAGAGGCTATCAGCGTGACTTGCAGGGTTGCTGAACGATTTAAGCGGGGGTTCGCCAGCAAAATTGGTCCGGTGTACAGGTAGCCAAACACGTAGTCTGAGGGTGTGGCATACTCCAGGGCAATCACCACAGCAAACGTCCCAGCTATCAGCCAACAGGTTTTGTGGTACTGGTTTTCAGGGAAAAAATTAGGTTTTAGAGCCAGTAATCGGCGCAACATTATAATTCGCTTTGTTTATTTTATCCAAGCCTATAGATTACTCCTAATCTAGCCTAAACTTAGCGTTCAGATACCAACTATATCTCCAAGTATATATCTTTAAATAAACCCAGATATTCATCAAATATAAATCCGCATATAATCCGATAAATTTAAGCCGTTTTTTTAAAAATAAATAAATTTATATTCGATGGCTGATGTGCATTTTTTCCTCAGCGTTAATAATTAAATTATTGAAAACCAGATCACCATTCCCAGAACAGCTATCAATGCAAAACCATGTTTACATTGTCAATCAACCTGATTCACTATCAAGTTCAATGGTATAGCCGCCAATTCGGTATGAATTTTTCGGTTATGCCGATACCCAAAGAATGCCTACTCATGAATACGGTGAGACTTACCCATGGAATTGCCGCCACAATTGAAGCAGCAATGAATTACGGACAGGACTTTCTCTTGGTCGCTTTTTCCGACGCGATCGCGTCTATTTACTAAGTCCTAAATGACAACAGTGATGCCCTATTCCCGTCGGACGGAATTCGTCCCTTACAAAGGACAAATGACCAATGACCAATGACCAATGACCAATGACAATCACTGCCGTTAAACTTTCTTATCCCCACTTAGCTTAACTTATGTTACAAGGCTTTTTCCAAATTGCCATAATCTTAGCAATATTAGTGGCAATTGTTCCCTTTTTTGGCACCTATATGGCGAGGGTGTTCTTGAGTGAGAGAACCATCCTCGACCCAATTCTGACACCGATTGAACGAGTCATTTATAAGCTAATTGGAATCCGCCCGCAACGGGATATGACTGGTTGGCAGTATGCCAAAGGCGTGCTGTACAGCAACCTCACCATGTTTGTCCTGGTGTATTTAATCTTCATGCTTCAGGGAATTCTACCTCTAAATCCCACAGAATTAGATCCACCGAGTTGGGATTTAGCCCTACACACGGCGATTTCCTTTGTCACCAACACAAACCAACAGCATTACTCTGGCGAAACCACATTCAGTTATGCCTCTCAAATGTTAGCGCTGGGGTATTTAATGTTTACCTCAGCCGCGACGGGTTTGGCAGTAGGAATCGCATTTATCCGAGGGTTAACAGGTAGATCATTAGGGAACTTCTATGTCGATTTAACCCGATCAATCACCCGAATTTTACTGCCGATTTCTCTAGTTGGGGGATTAGTCTTACTCATCCTCGGTGTCCCAGAAACCTTGGCTGGATCTGCGGTTGCCACCACCTTAGAAGGTGCCACACAATACATTGCCAGAGGTCCAGTTGCTCACTTTGAAATTATTAAAGAACTGGGCGAAAACGGGGGAGGATTTTTTGGCATCAACTCAGCCCATCCCTTTGAAAATCCCAACGGTGCCTCTAACCTAATTGAAACGATTACCATGTTGGTTATTCCCGCCGCACTAATTTACACCTACGGCATCTTTGCTAATAACAAAAAGCAAGGCTGGTTACTCTTTGGCATGGTCTTTTTGATCTATGCCGTCCTGATTGTAGTTGCTGCCATAGGTGAGTATCAAGGCAATCCCTTAGTCAACAATCCTTTAGGCGAACTGGCAACAAACTTAGAAGGAAAAGAAGTGCGCTTTGATTGGGCATTAACCGCACTTTGGGCAGTGTCTACCACAGGAACGATGTGTGGTGCAGTGAATGGAATGCATGATTCACTAATGCCACCCGGAGGTTTTACCACTTTATTTAATATGTTCCTACAAATTGTTTGGGGGGGTCAAGGAACGGGAACTGCCTATTTATTTACCTTCTTAATCTTGACGGTATTTCTCACCGGATTGATGGTAGGGCGAACCCCCGAACTCTTTGGACGCAAGATTGAAAAGCGGGAAATTATTCTGGCAAGTGTGATTTTGCTAGTCCACCCGATTATGATTTTAATTCCTGGTGCGATTAGTATTTCCTTCGCGGATACGGTGGGTTTGCCAGAGGTAGAAACCCTAGCCGGAATTACGAATCCCGGCTTTCACGGCATCTCCCAAGTTATTTATGAATATGCCTCTGCCGCCGCCAATAACGGGTCAGGATTTGAAGGATTAGCCGATGGTACGTTGTGGTGGAATTTGACAGCCAGCATTAGCCTTTTGGCAGGACGTTACATTCCCATTATTGCCCTATTACTGTTAGCCGACAGTATGTACCGGAAACAACCTGTACCAGAAACAACAGGTACGCTGCGGACAGATACGGGATTATTTACCAGTGTAACGGCTGGCGTGATTCTCATCCTTGGCGCCCTCACCTTCTTCCCCGTACTTGCCCTAGGACCGATTGCCGAAGCCTTTCAAATTGCCGCTGGCGGTTAATATTCAACCTTTCATCGCCCTGACTAAACCCATTCATTATCCATCGTTACGGTATGAAAACCAAACAACCTCTGGAAACACCCCAAAAACCACCTCGCCGTCGTGAGAATCGACAGCAAAATAAACGAGGGCGAGTGAATACAAAAGGACTTTACAAACGCGCATTACGGGAAGCCTTCCTCAAGCTGAACCCCCGCGTGATGATGAAAAACCCAGTCATGTTTGTGGTTTGGGTGGGTACAATCATCACCATTTTGCTGGCGCTATATCCGAGTTTATTTGGTTCGGTTCCTGGAGACAATCAGCGCTTATTTAATAGTCTGGTTGCCATCATTCTCTTACTCACGATTCTATTTGCCAATTTTGCCGAAGCCGTGGCAGAAGGGCGGGGTAAGGCACAAGCAGATTCCTTGCGTTCCACTCAATCCGATACCATCGCCCGGAAACTTTTACCTGATAATACCGTGGTAGAGGTGAGTTCCACCGAATTGCATAAAGGTGAAACCATTAAAGTGATTGCCGGTGACATCATTCCCGCCGATGGGGAAGTGATTGAAGGGGTGGCTTCGGTTGATGAATCAGCTATTACTGGGGAATCCGCCCCGGTTCTCAAGGAACCCGGTTCAGATGTGGCAAGTTCTGTGACAGGGGGAACCCGGATTCTATCTGATGAACTGATTATCCGGGTAACGGCAGAGCCGGGTCAAGGATTCTTGGATAGGATGATTGCTTTGGTGGAAGGGGCACAACGCAGCAAGACGCCGAATGAGATTGCTTTAACGGTGTTGTTGGCGGTTCTTACCCAGGTGTTTTTAATTGTCGTGGTAACGATTCCCTCAATTGCTAATTATGTGGGTTCACCGGTGGGAGTGGTTACCTTAATTGCCCTATTGGTAGCGCTAATTCCGACAACAATTGGTGGGTTACTCAGTGCGATTGGTATCGCTGGGATGGATAGAGTTGCCCAGTTTAACGTAGTAGCCACCTCGGGACGGGCAGTGGAAGCCTGTGGTGATGTGAATACGTTGGTTCTGGATAAAACGGGCACGATTACCCTGGGGAACCGTTTGGCGGAGGAGTTCATTCCCGTAAATGGTCATTCTGCTGTCGAGGTTGCCGATATGGCATTAGCTGCCAGTATCTTTGATCAGACGCCGGAAGGCAAGTCGATTGTGAAACTGGCACATCAGATGGGTTCAGCCGTCACATTTGACCGCAACGCGGCGGAGGGGGTGGAGTTTACGGCGAAAACTCGTATGAGTGGCACAAATCTCCCCAATGGGGACGAGATACGCAAAGGCGCTGTGGATGCGATTAAGGGATTTGTGCGGTCTCGGGGCGGTCAATTGACATCTGACTTAGATGAAGCTTACGAACGGGTTTCTCGCTTAGGAGGTACTCCCTTGGCGGTTGCCTGTGGTGAGGATATTTATGGCGTCATTTACCTCAAAGATATCATTAAACCCGGAATGCGCGATCGCTTTGACCAGTTGCGACGCATGGGGGTTAAGAGTGTGATGCTGACTGGGGATAACCGAATTACTGCCTCGGTGATTGCCCAAGAAGCCGGAGTGGATGACTTTATCGCCGAAGCGACACCGGAAGATAAAATCGCCGTGATTCAACGGGAACAAGCGGCGGGCAAATTGGTGGCGATGACGGGGGATGGGACGAATGACGCCCCAGCATTGGCACAGGCAAATGTGGGATTAGCCATGAATTCTGGCACACAAGCGGCAAAGGAAGCGGCGAATATGGTGGATTTAGATTCTGATCCGACTAAGTTAATTGATTTGGTCACTATTGGCAAGCAGTTGCTGATTACGCGGGGGGCGTTAACCACCTTTTCTCTGGCAAATGATATCGCCAAATATTTTGCCATCATACCCGCCATGTTTGCGGCTGTTGGTATTGGCAGTCTCAATATTATGGGGTTAGCCAGCGCTCAATCTGCCATATTAGCGGCGCTGATTTACAATGCCTTGATCATTCCTGCCTTAATTCCTTTGGCATTAAAAGGTGTGAAGTTTAGACCCTTAAGTGCTAATCAACTGTTGCGACGAAATATATTGATTTACGGGTTAGGGGGAATTGTTGCACCGTTTATCGGAATTAAAGGGATTGATTGGTTAATAGCGGCTGTGGGATTGGCGTAGAACCAAGATTTAAAAAGGAGATAACCGATGAAAACAGGGAGAGATTTAAACGAAATTGTACCCAGAGACGTGAGTGAACTGATTGAGTTAGTCCGGGAACAGTGGCAAGGCAATCGCTTACCGATTCAACTCTTTCTACTAATGTGCTTAAATCTCGCGATCGCGCCAGCAGTCTATGCCACGACAGGGAATGAAATTACCCGAAAAGCGGCTTATGCGCTCGGCATTTTGGGCATTGTCACTCTGGGACTATCCGTGTACTTATTTGTGGTTATTTTTCAACCGGAGCGATTTTAATTATGTGGAAAGAACTTGTTGAAGAAATTCGGACTAGAATAGCCAATTGGCGCATCAAGCGCCAGTGGCGGCATATATGGTTAGAACGGTATCAAAAGAAACACCAGAAAAAACAATCAAAGACATCTGAACCGAACCAGCCGCAGGAACTCTGTCAATTCCGTTAATTTGCCTCAGAAATAGGGGGAGCATCTTGCTCCCTTAACCTACCCTACCTGCACTACCCATTCATCATTCAAAACCATGTCTGTCATTCGAGAAACCATTACCGGAATTCGTGCCACATTAGTTTTGTGGATTTTGACCGCCCTAATTTATCCCTTTTTGATGATTTTTATCGGTCAGGTGTTTTTTCCCTATCAAGCCAATGGCAGTTTGATTACCAATAACCAAGGACAAGTCATCGGTTCAGCGTTGATTGGTCAATCCTTCTCCTCTGAACAATACTTCTGGAGTCGCCCCAGCACCGTAAACTACTCTGAAGGAGAAGATGCGGCACCAACTGGTGTTTCTGGTGCGAGTAATTTAGCACCCAGTAATCCAGAATTAATCATCCGAATTCAGGAAACCATTGATCAACTTCAGGAAGCAGGAATTGAGCCGACGGCTGATTTAGTTTATGCCTCTGGTTCGGGTTTAGATCCGCATATTAGCATTGAGGCAGCCAGAAGACAAATTGAACGGATTTCACAGGCACGTTCCCTAGAAACCAATCAAGTCGAGACTCTCATTCGTCAATATACAGACGGTCGATTTCTCGGCATTTTTGGTGAACCCGGAGTGAATGTTTTAAGGCTGAATTTGGCACTTGATGCGCTGTAACGGGTTAACGATAACCTAAGTTAATTCAGTGACATTCTTCCTCAATGAGTTGTGACTAAGTAAGTAGTCGAACCCAAAAAAGGGTAGACTCATTAAGTTTTGCCAACTGCCCTCAAACCCTTACTATATGTTGGGGGAATTACAGGAAATTAAAGGCGAGTTATTGGAAGCGTTAAAAAATTACCGAGTCGCTCTAGACCTTGACCCCACCTCCAAATCGGCACAAGCGAACCTCACACGAGCCACACAATCACCTAAAAGGCGTTTTCCGTTGAGGTAAAGCCATGCGGAAGTTAATTTTATTTTTGACCACTTCGTTTATTGTCAGAGTTCTAATTTGGATTCCGCTGCGGTTTCTATTTCTCAGGCTCTTTGGATTCTACGTCGGGAGTTATCTGTTTAACTTTTTTGGAGGTCTTCTATTTCTCTATTTTTTAGAGCGGCTTTTTGTCCTTTTCCAAGAAGATGATGGGCGAGGTATAATTGGTGTGTTTATCCCGGAATGGATAGAAGAACCTGTTGCTAAGATGTTTTGGCAAATCACTCGACCTGTGCGAAAACAATGGTTTATTTATAAACACGGCTATTCTCCACAGGTTAAACGTACAAAAAAACCCGTCCAAAACTAAATTGTTGGTTACTTGTAAAATAGACATCCCTAAGTAGAATGCACCTACTAACTTATCTAGCTCAAGTCTTACCCGGACCGATTACTGACCCCGTAGCCGTTTTTCTCACCATTTTGGCGATTATGTTAGTCGCTCCCCTGCTATTTGAGCGACTGCAACTCCCTGGTATTGTCGGGTTAATCCTGGCTGGTGTGGTGGTTGGACCCCATGTTCTGGGTCTGCTGGAACGCGACAGTACAATTGTTCTATTAGGAACCGTCGGGTTGCTATTTTTGATGTTCATGGCGGGGTTGGAAACCAGCCTAAATGACCTTAAAGACAATGCTAGTAAAGCCGTTATTTTCGGGTTAACTACCTTTACTGTGCCGATGGTGCTGGGGACATTTGCCATGTTGGTGTTGGGATATGGCGTCTTAGCCGGAATACTGGTAGCCTCCTGCTTCGCGTCTCATACCCTCCTAGCATTACCCCTGTTGAACAAGCTGGGAATTATGCGAACTCAGGCTGTAACCGCGACTCTGGGAGCCACTTTAATCACGAATGTATTGGCATTATTAGTATTAGCCGTTGTCCTCAAAGCCTATGACGGAACACTCACCCTCAGTTTTTGGTTATTTCTGATTCCAGCGCTTTGTATTTATACATTTGCCACCCTCTGGGGCGTTCCTAAAATCGGTCGCTGGTTTTTCCGACGGTTTGGACATGACGAAGGTGCAGAATTTATCTTTGTTCTGGCGACGTTATTTGTCATTTCTTATCTGGCAGGCTTGATTGAAATTGAACCCATTATTGGTGCATTTTTAGCGGGAATTGCCCTAACTCCACTAATTCCCCAACTGAGTCCTTTGATGAATCGGATTCAGTTTATTGGCAACACCTTATTTGTGCCATTTTTTCTGATTTCTGTAGGAATGCTGATTAACCCCATGGTGTTAATCCAGCAACCAAAATCTATTTTAATTGCTGCTGTCATTGTTGTCGTTGAAGTCATCAGTAAATTTCTGGCGGCTTGGGGAACAGGGAAGTGGTTTGGCTTTCGATTTCCCAGCATCATGGTCATGTTTGGTTTGTCCATGGCTCAAGCCGCTTCCACCCTAGCCGCGATTACAGTTGCCTATGATGTCGAACTGGTTGATGAGTTAACCGTTAATGGCATTATTGCCATGATCCTAGTTACTTGTATTGCTTCGCCCTGGATCACTGAGCGCTGGGGTAAGAAAGTCGAAACTGTCCAAACTGTCTCAGTTGAAACCGAAAGTCCTCAGCGATTGGGCAAGCGCGTTCTGGTACCCGTAGCGAATCCCAACACTGAAGATAACCTGCTGCAATTGGCATTAATTTTAGCAAAAACTGCTCAAGGAACATTACTGCCACTTCATGTTATTTCCGATAAATATAAACCTGTAACTCCCCAAGCGAAGATGCTACAAACCCAGCTCTTAGCCACAGCAGAAGCCATCGCTCATGCCGCCGTAACTCAGGTGGAGTCAATTGGTCGAGTGGATGATGCAATTGACAGAGGAATTACCCGCACAGCATCAGAACGTGATGCCAGTCTGATTATTTGTGGGTGGAAAGGATACTCAACCACGCGCGAGAATTTTTTTGGCAGTGTTATCGATAATGTAATCCAGCGCTCCCCTGTCCCCGTATTAATTAGTCGGTTTTCCCAACCGATTGAAAATACCCGACGAGTTCTTTTAGCCGCAGACGCTCAAACTACGTCATCGGCTACATTTAAACAAACCGTAGAAGTCGCTGATAATTTAGCCAAAGAACTCAAAGCAACGCTCCAACTTGTGGTAGTTGCGACTCACTCGAAACCGTTCAACCTACAGCCAGAATCAGTTGGGTTAAGTATCGATACTCCACTAATGCAAGTGCGGGGAAATTTTGTCAAAAAAGTTTCGCGCCTGCTGCAAAGGGATGATTTGCTAATTTTAATGGCACACACGGATTCTACTCGTTTATTAAGTTTGCCAGGGCAACTAATGGAACCCGAGGCGATCGCACGAACTCATCCCGATACCTCGATGATTGTGGTTCACTTCCCGAAGACTATTTTATAAGTTAATTTCTACTTTTTGATCCGCGATGATTAGTAAAGACGAACTCACCCATTTATCCGCTTCCCCTGAATCTTCCGAACCCCCTACACGCCGTCGCGGAAAACACCGTTTGTATGTCGGTATGGCACCGGGCGTGGGTAAAACCTATCGAATGTTACAAGAAGCACATCAACTTAGAGAAGAAGGAATTGATGTTGTTATTGGGTTATTAGAAACTCACGGACGCCAAGAGACAGCAGAAGCCGCTGAGGGACTAGAAATGGTTCCCCGTTTATCTATATGTCGAGGAAACACAACGCTCACAGAAATGGACACCAATGCGATTCTGGCGCGTCAACCGCAACTGGTGTTAGTTGATGAACTCGCCCATACGAATATAAAGGGTTTGCCTAGGGAAAAACGTTATCAAGATGTTGAAGTTATTTTAGATGCCGGGATTGATGTTTTTTCTACCGTTAATATCCAACATTTAGAAAGTCTCAATGATTTAGTTGCCAAAATTACCGGGGTTGTCGTGCGAGAACGGATACCCGATCGCCTCTTGGATGAAGCTGACGAAGTGGTTATCGTTGATGTCACGCCAGAAACCTTAGAAGAACGATTAATCGAAGGGAAAATTTACGCCCCTGAAAAAATAGAACAATCTCTACAGAATTTCTTCCAACGCCGAAACTTACTCGCCTTGCGAGAATTGGCACTGCGGGAAGTGGCTGACAACCTAGAAGCCACCGCTGAAAAGTCTACCTTAACAGGCAAGTTTTACAGCGTTCACGAACGGGTGTTAGTTTCTGTATCAACCTATCCTAATTCAGCTCAACTGCTGCGACGGGGGGCACGGTTAGCGACTATCATGCGAGCGCGTTTATATGGATTGTTTGTGGCTCACCCTGAACAGTTTCTCACCAAAGATGAAAGCCTCTATATAGAAATGTGTGAGCATTTTTGTCAGGAATTTGGGGGTGAATTTTTACACGTCACCAGCACCAATATTCCCAAGGCGATCGCGAAAGTAGCACATAACTACCACATTACTCAAGTTGTGGTGGGACAAACTCATAAATCCCGATGGCAGTTAGCGTTACGAGGTTCTCCTGTGAAGCAGTTGCTGCGATATCTCAAGGATGTTGACTTGCACATCATTGCCACCTAGACTAATTGGAGTTCCCTACCTGCGACAAGCACCCACCGCTTGCACTTATTCAGCCGTCCCTTACTGTGAGAGTGTAAGTCCCCTGCGCTCAAGCCAGACAATAGTGGTTGTGGCTAAATTAGAGAAGGATGATAAAATCCAGGTTTGCCTTCATCCTTGCTGTTTTTCCTGGCAAATCCTCAGCCAGAGGGAACATTCAAGTCTCGTTTTAGCTCATAATTTTAGTATGGAGAGAAAAATATCTCCTTAATCTGTACTGCGATATCATCGACCTTTTGTAGAACAAAGCACTGCCATGGTTCAATACTCCATTAGTGCCACGAACAATCCCAACAAGCCGATCAAACTGTGTATCTGGGAACCGGCTGTGCTGAGTGACTCTCGGGTTCGACCCTTTCAGTTTAAAGCGAATTATACTTGTGAGACTCTACCAGAAGCCATGGAGATTCTCCGACAAGTTGAGGCTCAATCCCAGTCATACGAGGCAGTCGCCTAATCAAACAAAGTGGAATAGAATCGTCGGGTGGGCATGAGAGCATGTCATCTTTGTCGCCATCGTTAGGCTGTTGGGTAACGCTTACGCTCTACCCAACCTACAAGAATTTTGTGCAGAACTGACATGATCCTACAGGATATGCGATCGCGCCTTTTTTCTGGTATACTCTTTGCATAGTCTTCAAGTTTTCGAGCATAGTCGTTTTGCCAATTAGTCTAAAGGCTGGTGGGCGATGCCCACCCTACAGATCCCAGACTAGGGATGCCTTGCCTCTACTGATGCATTTTGCCATCTGGCAAAACAGCGCCTGTGAGTATGGCGGCTTTAAAGTTAGCCCCCATGACAATTGCCCCTCGCAGATCAGCAACCATCAAAATTGCCTTGGATACATCAGCACGAATCAAACAGGCTTGACTGAGATCAGCGCCCCTCATATCCGCCCCTTGCAAGATTGCCCCAATTAAATCTGCATTCTTTAAGCTTGCCCAATGTAAAATAGCTTGGTGCAGCATTGCGCCGTGTAAATCAGCTTGATAAAGACAGGCTTGGGCAAGATTGGCAAACATCAAACTTGCTTCCCGCAGGTGCGCTCCCGTCAAATTAGCCCGTTTTAAGTTGCATTCAATCAACGTGGCTCTGACTAACTCAGCCGCCGTTAAATTGGCATCGTTCAGTTCAGCTTTGCTTAAATTAGCGACGCTTAAGTTGGCTTGACTCAGATTGGCTTCGCTCAGGTTCGCTCCTTTCAAACTAGCGCCACTGAGATTAGCACCGCTCAAGTCGCTGTGTCTCAGATTCGCTCCATTGAGAATTGCTTCAGTCAGATAGGCTCCCCGGAGTTCAACTCCCTCAAAATCTCGCTCTCCGGCAGCATAACCCTTTAGCAATTCAGCAGCATCCATAAAAATTCCCAGGTCTTAGCCTCTCGCTAACGTCCTAATTCATCAGTGATTTGAGGCAGTTGCACCTGGTCGGGATGGGATTATCCTTGATTTACCCCCTATGAATAGAGTAATCAGGATAACTCACCTTAGTAATGATACGCACCCAAGTTAGATACTATATCGTATTTTTGACACTCCTCCGGAACATCTGGTGACGTATCGTTGGGAAATTGGTTGTCAAGCAATCCTCATATAATTTAATCTTTGTCAACTAGAAGATAAAAATAAGTTGAAGCCGCCACTGTTTACCCTGACGAATGAGTTCGACTTGCCGAATAAATTCTCGAAAATAAAATCGGCGCTCAGATTCCGATAAATCTGACCAGAATTGGGGAATGGATACGGTTTGTGCGATCGCGCCTAAATTCACAGGGGGCAGGGAGGCAAGCTGGGAAAGGAGTTGAGACTGTTCGGTGCGGAGTTTATAGGCGCGTAGCTGGGCGGTTTCGGTATCCAGGACACCGGTTGCGGTTAAGTGGTTAAGCTGGTCTAATACCGCTTTTTTCTCAGTAATCTGGCTGATTAGAGATTTTTTGACATCATCCAAGTTGGGCAGGTTCATCCCAGCTACGGCACGGGGCAATTCTTGACAAATGGATTGAATTGTGGTTTCTAAAACCTGTTGATAGGGAATACCACGACATTTAGGGCGCTTGGGACAGTTAACCGGACGCAGGTAAACATATTCCCAGTTCTGGCGGGGGCGAGTGACGTTGGTGACACTCATCTGAGATTGACACTCACCACAGACGACTAAACCGGCTAAGGAACGGGGGGCGCTGGCTGTTCGAGAGGGGAGACGACGGTTGCGACGCAGCAGACGGTCAATTTGGGCGGCTTCTTCGCGGTTGAGAATCGGGCTATGGGTGTCACAGAGAACTTCTCCGTTGCGATAGGCGAGATCACCCCGATAGACGGGGCTGGTTAGCCAACGTTTACCTGTTGCCACTGAGACTTTTTTACTATACTTTTTTTCCAGATACCGCACCGCACCGCGTAATGAGCCGTACAGCAGAAATTGGTCAAAAAAATCTTTGACTAAAGGGGCGGTACTGCGATCCAAAATATAGCGGTCTTTGCCCCGTCGATAGCCGTAGGGGGCTTTTCCCGGTGGAGGTAAGGCGTTGAGACGATTACGGGCATGTCCTTGACGCAGGCGGCGAGAACTGGCTTCTTGCTGGACTTCACTGAGAAGTTTGAGTAAGTTGGTTTGGGAGTTGGTGTCATGGGAGGAGTAGGATTGTTCAGTCGCTATGACAATGACACCTAGGGCTTGGATTTGAGTGAGGCGATCGCTCACTTGTGTAATAGAATCGCCCAGTTCCTCTAAACGGCGGATCAGCAAATAATCAGCCGATTCAGTTTGACAATCAGCGATGAGTTGTCGCCACTGTTGACGCCCACCCAAGTCTTGATAGACGTAATCCACCTCCCAACCCCAGATCACTGGATCAGGAGGAGATTCTAAGAGGGGATCGCTGTAGAGGTAGGCGACGATTCGCATTTTTGACCCTTCGCAACGCTTTTCGGACATGGTTTGTAGGGGCGGGTTTCACGACTCTCGTTTCTGATCTAGCCCAGATGTAACTAAACCCGCCCTGACTGAGGGCAAGAGTTTAATGATGACGAATGACAAAGGATAAATGGCTAAACTTGACTGAGTTCAATAATGTTACCATCGGGATCTTGGGTGAACAAAGCCGCACGACCCGATGCACTCATTTGGATCGGGCAGTTATGTTCCAATAGCTTGGTTTTAGCGTCATCTAAGTTAGCAATCGAGAAGGCGACGTGAGGATTGCGTCCCCATTTTTCGGGGTTTTGCCGGTGAGTTGAAAGCGTAGTGTCAACGATGAGGTGGAGTTGAACATCGCCAATCTGATACCAGACACCTACATATTTTAGCGATCGCTCGACTTTCGATAACCCTAAGATGTTGCCATAAAAGTTTTCGGCGTCCTCCAGGTTAGAGACGAGAATGGCTGTATGAAGACATTGGGTAATTTGCATGACGAGTTAGCTGTTGAATGCGATTCTAGCTTTCATTGTGCCGGATAGATGGGTGAATGCCATTATGTTTGAGTCAGTTTGGACGAAGGGCGGGTTTTGCCTTTGAAGTTATCCTTAGATACCACAATTAAACGGCTAAACCCGCCCCTACAACTGACATGCCATGGTATGTCTCTACCTATTGCGATCGCTAAATCTAGTTACTAGACCGAAGCGAGCGCACTCATAAACTCCCTGATTGCCTGAACATGGTTGGGAATCATAATGCACCGAGTCAATAACGCAATATCAAGTCCAGAAAGGAGTTCAGAACGCGAAATCTGTTCATATTCTTGCTCTCGTAGCGCATATAAAGACAGTTTATCCTTTTCCCAGAACCAGACTTCAGAAATTCTTAAACGTTTGTAGGCTTTAAGTTTGTCAATACCACCACTGGTAATAACAATTTCAATCACTAAGTCTGGCTGGTTTCGGTTAGTCCCTAATTCGTAAGACTTATCTGCTTCCCGTCTCACTTTACCAATTTCACTTTCTAAAGTTAAAGATTCTGTGGGCGTAAAATCAATTCCCACCGCCATCATATACGCTTCTACCAAAGCACCGATACGTCCTTTTGTCGTTTCATGTTTTCTTCCAGGCATTTTCTGAATCTCTAGCACCCCATCCAAAAATGATAGCCGAACACCTGGAACATCAAGCATTGGCTCTAAAGTTTTAAACTGCTCCCAGGTCAACCCTGGAAAGAGCAACGGTTCATATAATCTTTCTTCTACTGTTATTGTCATGGGTAAGTTTTCTCCATGTTACTGACACTTTTGGCTGTTGTAACGTGCGCCCTTTACCAACCTGCGCCCGGAAAACTGGTTGGGTGAGGTTATGTTGATTCTATCGCGTAAAATCATCAGGTATAATCGCACCTGTGAGATCCGTGCTCTCAAGCTGAGTATCTGTCAGGTTTGCCGCCGTTAAATCAGCGTCTCTTAAGTAAGCGCCCCTAAGATCTGCATCAATCAAATTTGCCTCTGTCAAATTTGCATTCTCTAAATTAGCACTTTGCAAATTCGCGCCTTGGAGGTTAGCTTCACTCAGATTAGCCTCTCTCAAATCAACTGTTCTCAGATCCATTTCCCTCAAATCAGCGCCACTCAAATTACATCCAGCACATGCACCCGTTTGCTGCAATTGCTGTATTTCAGGTAGAGACGCGCCATGGCGCGTCTCTACTAACTGCACAGGATTGGTAATCCGAGACGCGATCGCGAAACCTGTACCGATTACCGCCAATACCCCCAGTTTCAATACCAACATTGGCGTAATGCCAGACTGGAGTAACTGAAACTGATCCGAAGTTGGCGAATTCCCCACCACATCAATCGGTAACAATTCCGCCAGCGCCGTCGCCGCATTAGGGAAGCGATCGCTCAATTTAGGGGCGACCATTTTATCCAGCCAAGTGATAAACTGAGGATTCAAACCCGATACCAGAGATTTATAGTTAATTCGACAGTCCTCATCCATTAAATTGCCAATATCAGCGGATTTCGTCTGAGTTAGTAAACAAATCAATGTTACCCCTAAACCATATAAATCAGACGCTTCCGTGAGTTGCCGATTAAACATCTGTTCCGGTGGCATAAATCCTAACGTCCCCTTCACCACACTACTCGCCGCCAAATCATCCCCAAAAGCACGCGCTAAACCAAAATCGACTAAATAAACCCTAATCTGGGGGGAACGCTCGACTAAAATATTTTCCGGCTTAATATCTCGATGGATAATCGGCGGAACTTGCTGTTGTAGGTAAACCAACACCTCCAAGAGTGCGATCGCAATTTGTTTAACTTCCTCTGGGGTAAAGGATTGGGGAACGGCTAAAGAGGGGGCTTGCTTGTATTCCTGAATTAAGCAAAAACCATCAGGAGTTTCAAACGCATCCATGTACTGAGGGATACTGGGACAATCCAATTGTTGCAGCAGGGTAATTTCCCGTTCATGTGCCTCAAAATCTGACCAATTCGCACCCGTTTTGGCAAATTGAAATTGTTTAATCACCACAGGTTGTTCTGTGGAGTGATGAGTGGCTAAATACGTTACTCGTCCACTACTACGGTTGTGTCCCAACTCTCGCTGAATCTGATAGCCTTGCTGGGAAAATTCGGGAAAATTGTTACTTGAGTTTTGAATAATAGAATTCATGGCAATAATCAATTTATTTCTTAGGTTTTGATAAAAGTTGGATCAGATTGAACTTTGAAGGGAAGTATATCACCTTTAATTCTCTTGTAGGGGCACCATCCTTGCGCCCTTACAATGTACTTAGAGCTAAATTATTAGCAAAATCAGTCCGTTTGAGTCGAGGGCGACCCGATATTATTGAGTAGATTTCAATTGTTAGTTTGTGCAGCGGATCGCCCCGAGGAGGATTCCAATTTTTGGTTTAGGCTAGCGGCTCATTTACTTGTTTCCTACACCCCACCCATTCAGCCGATTGTCTCTACAGCGATTTTGCCTGCTTCACTAACCGAATAAACTCGGCTCGGTATCCATCTAAATCTGCTCCCTGAGATTGACTAGCAAGCTGTAAAACGTGATCAAAATTTCCATCGCCTTTGTACTGAGACTTTCTCAATACCATACCAAATTCAGCAACAGATGCCGAGAATTTAAAGTTATCCGAAGCTTGTGCTAAGGTTAATTCCTGATCCAACACGGGTGATATAATCAGTTGAGATGTATCCTGACCCGGCTGCTTATACCGTAACTTCACCTGCATTAAGTCATTCGCCGAAAACGACATGGATTCATCGGTTTTCTGTTGAGAGGTGACGAGATCAACATCCGATAACGGCACATCACTTTTCACTCCCAGGGGAATAATTTCATAGAGGGCGGTAACGGAATGACCAGCGCCTAATTCACCCGCGTCTTTTTTATCATCCTGAAACGCTTCATTTTGCAGCCGCCGATTTTCATAACCAATCAGCCGATACCCTTGGACTTTTTCCGGGTTAAATCCCACCTGAATTTTCACATCCTTGGCAATGGTAAGTAAAGTTCCGCCGACTTCATTAACCAGGACTTTATTCGCTTCCAGGATATTGTCGATGTAAGCATAATTGCCATTGCCTTTATTGGCAATTTTTTCCATCTTGGCATCTTGGAGATTGCCTGTGCCAAATCCCAGCACGGTAAGGAAAACACCTTGTTCTCGTTTCTCTTCAATCAGGCTGACTAATTGTTCATCGCTAGAAATACCGACATTAAAATCCCCATCTGTGGCGAGAATGACACGGTTATTACCAGATTCGATAAAATTCTCTTGAGCCAGTTTATACGCTAGCTTGATTCCCTCACCTCCAGCCGTTGAACCCCCGGCTTCGAGTTTATTAATCGCTGCTAGTATGGTGTCTTTTTGGTTTCCAGGTGTTGGCGGTAGCACAGTTCCTGCCGCCCCCGCATAGACAACGATACTAACCTGATCTTCGTCTCGCAATTGGTCAACGAGTAACCGTAATGATTCTTTAAGTAAGGGGAGTTTATTGGCGTCCGACATGGAACCGGAAACATCTAACAAAAAGACCAGATTACTGGTAGGTAAATTTTCAGTGGAAATGCTTTTCCCTTGCAAGCCAATGTGAACTAATTTGTGTTTCGGATTCCAAGGTGCTTCGGCAACTTCTGTAGTGATAGAAAAGGGTTTATCGGCTTCCGGTTGCGGATAATCGTAAGTAAAATAGTTAATTAATTCTTCAAGCCGCACCGCATCGGGTGGTGGAAGCTGACCCTCATTGATAAAGCGCCGCATGTTACTATAAGAGGCGGCATCGACATCAATGGAGAAGGTAGAGAGAGGATTACTGCTAGCGTTTAAAAAGGGATTTTCCGGGATGGTACTATAGGTTTCTCGGTTAGATTCTTCGGGAACTTGAGGATTAAGGGTATCGGCTTGCGGTGCTAATTTAGTTTCTGGGGGAGGAGCTACCTCTGGCGAGACTTGAATTTGAGCCTTATTGCTAAGAGATTCAGATGTAGAATAGCCTCCATCCTCCCCTTCGCAAGCAACAGTAAGCGCTCCCAATATAGCCGCTAGTCCTAAAGTTGCGATCGCTCTATGTATAGTTTTCATGATTTCCCCTTACAACTGATATTTAGTCGGTTGGATAAAAAACTTAATTGCTAACTATTAGTTTCTGTAACTCCCTAGTTTTACTATCAGTGTTTGTGATACAACCCATGGTTGCCAAAACTGTAACGGTAGTATTGAATTAGAAGCGAAGCCTATCTCGTTCTAATATCAATAGGATCGTTGCGTCAGTTTGGCTTGCTAGAAGGATTACAGCTCTTAATTATGTAGCATATCCTATTTATCTCTCACGGCTTCCCTACTTATGCAAGTTAGTCAAGTGTCCTAGAATACCGATTCACTTACAAGGGGATTGGACGAAGGGTAGTAAGGCTTGCGATCGCGCCAGAGTTGGGGTGTCTCTTTTGATTACAGCGCTTTTGGTAGTAAGCGAGGTACACAGATCCCCGACTTCTTTAAGAAGTCGGGGATCTTGCTTAGATAGACTGTACTTCATTCACAGGACAAATGACGAATCACTTATTCGCTGTACTAGCCGACGGTAGCGAATGACCCGCATTCGGATCAAAGGAAGGAAATGGTGCAGTTCCACCTAAATATGTGGGTAAAATTCCATCCCATTTCTTAATCATTTCCTCTTGCAATTCTAACTCCCGCAAACGAATCGTTAAAGGTGAAACCGTTGAGGCTTTAATCCGAGAGGCTTCGGCTTCTCCCCTCGCTTCGGCAATTTTTCGCTTGGATTCGGCTTCGGCAACTTCAAGTTGTGCTTTGGCGGCTACGGCTTGCTGTTCAGCTTGGAAACGAGCCGTTATTTGGGCTTCAATGGATTCATCAAATCGAGGCTTACTGACAAAACCTATCGAATCAAACGTCACACCAACCGGACTAAACTTATTATTTAAGCAAGTTTGGACATCTTTGAGTAATTGTGCCTGCTTGTTTCCCACAATTTCTTCAGGTTTCAAGCCAGTGGCTGACTCGTTAAAGCAATTACGGGTTTCGCTGCGAACTAAGGTGGCTTTAAACTGTTCCGGCTCTTTCAGATACTTCCCGTAAAAGTCTTTAATTTTCTGGGTGTTGAAAAAATACGACAGGGAGACATCAGCATTAACTGTTGTACCACCAACACCAAAGCTGATGCTTTCATCAACTGGAGAGCCTTCTTCCGTTGAAGCCGTTAAGATATAATACTGAACGTGGTCTGGAAAAACGACAATTTCTTCAGTATAGCCATTATACCAAACCTTACCTGTACTAATCGTCGCATTTTGTACTCCACGATTTTCACCATAAAGCTCGACTTTTAGTCCGACATAGCCAGCAGGTATTCGCTTGACGCTGGTTCCAGGAACAGCACCACAACCCGATGCAATAATTGCTAAAGCAACCGTTATTCCAGTAAGTTTTGAGAAACGAAGGAGTAGATTTTTCATGGTCTTAACTTCCTGGCTAAAACTATCGAAACTGTAACTAATATTTGACAAAAAATTCCGGTGATTACAGAAAATATTGGGTAAAAAATATTTTCTGTGTCCCTACATATCGTGCAACTGATGAAGAGATAAAACTAATATTTTCTTCAGTTTACATCCAAAAGTTCAACCAAGGAAACATCACAATCAGGAAAAGCGTCTTTTATCTGCTTGTGTCGGACTTGAGCATTATGAAGTCTCGCGGTGACATGACTGACAGAAGCTCCCGGTACAATGAGTAATCCGACGATGTAATAACTTACGCCCAACCAAACTTTTTGGTCACTGGGAGAACTAACGAGGTTGGCGGCATTACCTAAAAGCCAAAAACAGAAAATAAGTTCGATAGTTCCTACTGCCATCCATTTTGTCAGGGTTTTCATGAGTTTTGAGGGAGATCATCAATTCTGGTATGAGAATGAAGTAACAGCGGCTAGGCTGTATTCTTGAACAACCAAAAACAATGTTTAATTTAATTCTTATCCCAATTATCTCTACTCAGTCATACACAACGAAGGCATGTGTATGAACACTCACAAGTCGGTGTTGCATCCACAGACGTGTATCGGTAGAAGTCACGCGAAAAAAATAGGGGCAATTCATGAATTGCTCCTACAGATGGTGATTTAATGGTAAGGCAAGGTTTTCTTCGCGCCTTTGTAATAGAAGTTGTCAATCTACAGGCTGATTAATTCGTCTTACTCGCACAAGGATTTTCTTTACCTGCACAAGGATTCGCTTGAGTTTCAGTCGCACCTTCAGGCTTGGGTTTGGCGGCACAGGGGTTCCCACAGCCCGTTGCTAACCCCAGACTTAGAATAGAGGCAATGGTGAGTGTGGCAATGTAGTTAATTTTCATTCTCTTCTGGCTTCTGTGATACAAGGATGGCTACGTCATCGCCCGGAAGTTTGCCGAGGCTTAGGTAATACTTAATCCTAAGAAGCTTAAGTTACCCTTAGAAACAGCTTGGGATTTGCTGAGACTGTAGTCAAAGATGGCTTGTCAGATTAGGGGGGGTTTAGGACAAACTTAGATTTTCTCAGGAAAAACTCAGGTTTTGTCTGAATTAATTTGTCAAAATTGACAGTATGGTGAAACCTGAACAAAAAATAATTGCCGCTGATTATACTCTAGTTGTAAAATAAATGATGGAAAGTAGCGATTGGTTGGTAACAGATAATGGAGATTGTCTAGGCTGTAAGGTTCAGGAGAGTGAAACATCTACAGGGTACTATAGACTTTATCGCTTTCTAACCGATGTAGAAGATGTTCTGGAAACTATCAAGGATGATCGCCAACGCCTAGAAAAAATTCGCCCGTTAGTCCGCCGTTTACTGACAAGTTCCTATTGGCTACAAGGTGAATATCGCGAGCCCAATCCCGATACAGGGTGGTCTGTCCTGATGCTTTATGATGAGCCAAAATTTCCCTTAACCGTACAGACTGTAGTTTGGTTACCTGGACGAGTCTCTCCGATTCATAATCATGCTGCTTGGGGAGTTGTAGCATTGATCAGTGGTGAAGAAAAAAATACATTTTGGCGACGGACTAGGGATTCAGAAGGTCGCGATCGCATCGAAAACAGAGGTGAACAGGTTCTAGTTCCTGGCGATATTATCAGCTTTATGCCGGATGCGATTCACCATGTAGAAGCGATGGGAGAGGAACCAACAATTACCTTTAATCTTTATGGAGAAACAGATTATCAGCAGCGATTTGAGTTCGATCCGATTACCCACACAGCGAAAAACTTCTAATCTGGCGTGGCACAGCTAAAATAGTGGCATGGATTTGACGGTTAAATCAGGCGCAAGCAACCTATTGTAGGGGTACGGCATTGCCGTGCCCCTGCTTTGTGCCTTTTGCTATACAATGTACGTTCTCTAAAATTTGGCTAGGTGATTATCGATGAAACCACCAAGTTCTAATGGTGTCGTGCTTAGGGAGGATTTCTGGATTGACCCCATTCACAGGAGGACAGGAGTCCCGATCAAGAGATAAGTTTTCCCAATAACTGATGTTAGCATTTATCTTTGAAGTTAATGAGTCAGAGTCAAACCGATTAAATACCGTGGTTTTGGAGTCGCGATCGCAAAGAAGTCACCCGCTACCATCATCGATATTCCCCCAGTCGCCGTGAACAGAATTGAGAGGTTATTCGCCATGTCTAATTCCCCGACAAGTTTAATTGTGGCAGAACCGAAAGCAACCTATCAATCCGGTGATGATCAGAATCGCTGGGTGGAGACGCTGGTGGATTGTCCGGGACTCGAGGGACTGTTGACGTACCGCATCCCAGCTGAGGTGTCCGTTAAACCGGGGGATATTCTGACAGTTCCATTGAATAGCCAACAGGTGGGTGCAATAGCGATTCGCTTACTGGCTTCTCCCCCTGCTGATGTGCCATTGGCGAAAATCCGGGAGGTGGAGGATGTGATCGGTACGGGGTTTTTTGAGAACTCCTATTGGCGAGTATTGGAACGAGTGGCGCAGTATTATTGCACACCTCTGATATCTGTGGTTCGGGGGGCGTTACCGCCGGGATTGTTGATGCGATCGCAACGGCGAGTTCGTTTGCATCGAGAGGCGGTTCCCGATGGTGCAGATACGTTTGTCGGTCGAACAGCGCGTCAGATTTTAGCACTCCTAGACGCCCAACCGGAAGGGGATTACAGTGTCGCGTATCTACAACGCCAGGTAAAAGGGGCGCGGCGCGGGGTGAAGGAGTTACTCAAACGCGGCTGGGTGGAAAGTTATTTGAAACCGCCTCAACCTTCACGCCCCAAGCTAAAGAAAGCCGTCACCCTAGTCGCAGATCGCTTTGACGCTGATTTAACCGAACGCCAACGGGAAGTGCTAGATGTACTGCGGCGTCGGGGTGGGGATATGTGGCTCAAGGAGTTGTTGCAAATCTGTCATGCTACGTATTCTATTGTCAACAAGCTGGCAGAAAAAGGGTATGTGGTGGTTGAGTTGCGGGAAATTCTCCGGACACTGGATCAGCCAAATGTGGCAGATGATCGCCCTAAAGTATTGACAGAGGCACAAACTCATGCATTAAAAACGATTCAAAGTTTGGATGAGTATAACCAAGTGCTATTGCATGGGGTAACGGGTTCTGGGAAAACCGAAGTTTATCTGCAAGCGATCGCGCCGTTGTTAAGGGCGGGAAAATCTGCCCTGGTGTTAGTTCCAGAGATCGGTCTAACGCCTCAACTCACCGACCGATTTCGCGCCCGCTTTGGCAAAAAAGTGAATGTGTATCACAGTGGGTTATCTGATGGGGAACGTTATGATACCTGGCGACAAGTCTTAAGTGGAGAACCCCAGGTCGTTATCGGTACGCGATCGGCAGTTTTTGTCCCCTTACCCAAATTGGGTCTAATTATATTAGATGAAGAACACGACTCCAGTTTCAAGCAAGACAGTCTTTCTCCTACCTATCATGCCCGTACCGTCGCCCAGTGGCGGGCGGAATTGGAAAATTGTCCTCTAGTTTTGGGTTCAGCGACTCCTTCATTAGAAACCTGGGTGTCTGTCAAGGGTCAACCCACCAATCTCGACCATAAAACCTATTATCTTTCCTTACCCGAACGCATCCAATCTCGCCCCTTACCCCCTGTGGAAATTGTGGATATGAGACAGGAGTTAAAGCAGGGGAATCGTTCAATTTTTAGCCGTTCTCTCCAAGACGGGTTACAGCAGTTGAAACAAAAGCAGCGACAAGGGATTTTATTTATTCCCCGTCGCGGACATAGTACCTTTGTCTCCTGTCGTAGTTGCGGCTATGTGATGGAATGCCCAGACTGTGACGTTTCCCTGTCCTATCATTATGCTTATGAAGGGGCGAATCAACTCTTGCGGTGTCACTATTGCAACTATACAACCGCCCATCCTAGTAATTGTCCTGAATGTGGTTCACCGTACCTCAAGTTTTTTGGTAGTGGTACTCAACGGGTGGAACAGGAGTTGGCGAAGGCGTTTCCCGATTTACGGGTGATTCGCTTTGATAGTGATACCACCCGCACCAAGGGGGCGCATCGAACCTTGTTAACTCGTTTTGTTAATGGGGAAGCGGACTTATTAGTCGGGACGCAAATGTTGACCAAGGGGTTAGATTTAGCGGGAGTAACTTTAGTCGGAGTCGTTGCTGCTGATGGATTATTACACTTATCCGATTATCGGGCAGCAGAACGAGCATTTCAAACCTTAACCCAAGTCGCCGGGCGGGCGGGGCGGGGGGATGAACCAGGTCAGGTGATTGTCCAGACTTATTCGCCTCAGCATCCGGTGATTCAGGCGGTGCAAACTCATGGGTATGAGGTGTTTACCGAGGCGGAATTAGTACAACGGAAATCGTTGAATTATCCTCCCTATGGGCATTTGATTTTGTTGCGGTTGAGTGGGTTAGAGGAGATGGTGGTTGAGAAGGCGGCGGAGGCGTTAGCGGATTGGTTGAGTCAGGCGAGTTCCGGGTATGAGATATTAGGACCGGCGCCTGCGGGGATTATGCGAATCGCCCGTCGTTATCGGTGGCAGATTTTACTCAAGTTTCCCCCAGGGGTGGCGGTAGGATTACCGGATGTGGCGGCGTTGCAGGGGATTTGTCCGCCAGATGTGAGTTTGACGATTGATGTTGATCCGCTGAATATGATGTAGGGGCTCATTTGTCCTTTGTCCTTTGTCCTTTGCAGTCCGCGTAGGCGGACTTTGTTTGTGTAGCTGCGATTTCAATCGCCCTAGCAAAAGGACTTTTAAGCTGAAGTTCCCCCAGCAAAAAAATCAAAACTGCCTCACTGTGCGGCTTTCCGCGATTTTTGAGCCGCCCTACATGGGTACAATCACTGAAACCTTGATGTAGCGTGGGTTTCAACCGATCTCTTGTCATATTGAAAAAATA
>NZ_JAVKEW010000170.1:0-4630 GCF_040226375.1 Coleofasciculus sp. G2-EDA-02
AAGCAAAATCTAGGGGAGGGCATCCCCAAAGTAAAGCTGTAGGAGTTGGAGCCTCTACGCAACAGGAGCGCAAGCCTGGTAGAGCAAGTTTTGACGTTGAATACAGAATCCCACGCGCTCTATCGCCGTGGGAGTGTCAAATCTCTATTTTCCTCTAATGGAAAAAGTCGCGCCAAAGAGTTGAGTAACATTTTATTATACCGCGATGGGAGGTGAGGGCTGAGGAAACCTACGCATTAAACTGCTTTTTTGTCAAATCAGCCTCTGGATGAGTTCAGAAAATTAGAGGATGAAACATACTTGTATTATTTGGATTTTTCCGAGGCGAGGGATGAAAAAACAACGCAGCATTATGGATTTAAAGCGTTTTTTATTTAAAAATGACCAGAATATGAGCATCATACGGTATTTAAATATATAATACTACAACCTCAAACCCAGGTCAAATCATGCTTTAGCCGTGACATTTTCTGCCAGCCGTAAGTCCCATTGTCTTTAGAATATTAAAACTTAAGCTTAAAACCTAAAAGTTTTCCTTATAGCAGCCTACCAATCCCCATTGAAAAAGAGAAAAGCTTATCCGCTTTTCCCTTTAAGGTTTAGTCATATCCTGGAAGGAACCAGTGTCTAGAATTGAAAGCACAACGGCTAAGTCGGCTAAAAAGAGTTAATTTTCAACGCTCGACCCAGAACTACTCACCAGGTCTTTTTCGATCAGCTTGCCTAAATTAACCGATTCTAAGAGAGCTTGCCAATTTGCTCTGATCTCTGGATTGTCAGGATTGTTTTCCAGTAATTCAGCCAGGGAACTCGCGGCTTCTGTCCAGACTCCAAACTCGGCATAAACGGCTGGCTTTTCCAGTTCTGTAGCATCGGCTAATTCTTGAGCCAGAGCATCTTCTTTGGGAATTCGCTTAATCCGTCCTTCAACAATTAGATCTCCGGCTAAATCCGTTGGGTCGCAACGGACGGAAAAGAACCACTGGTATTCCTGACCAACTTTAACAAGAGCTTCATCCTCTGTAGCGGGTTCAGGAAGACTCACCGTAATAATTCCTGGCGTCTTATTTTCCAGAGAAACCTCCTGCTGATAAATGACCTCTGTGCCATTAGCATTCAGTAATGTAAACTCGGCTTCCGTCGCTTTAGTTTGATCAACGGAAATTAAGAATTTAGGAGCAGGAGAAACAGTCGATTCGACGACAAGGCTCTCTTCTTTTGATGAATCCTGTTCGTTAATTTTTGGTAGCAGAGGCGTTACAGTTATCTGTTCTCCGTAACACATACCAGGACCACGGGATGTACCTCCACTTCGACCCCGAGACGATCTTACACCGGGTGCTCTGAATCTTGGTCGCCGTGCCAAGAGACTTTCTGAAGGTGTCTGTTGAGCTGGGCTAGACGAACTCGGCTTGAGACTAGCAATTGCCATGGCACTGGCACTCATGACGACTCCCAGAGACAACATCAGGGAAAAGGTTTTAAGATATATAGAGGACTTTTTCATTTTACTCCTTGCCAATAGCAGCACTTAAGACAATTTTAATTAATGCAGTAGCTTTAGTAGAGAGCTTAACCAAGGTGAGCGTATTTATCTACATGGCGACTCCTCTCTATTCAGCAAAGTTCCCTGTCCTAAGCGTAAATTTTAAGAAACGCGCTTGCCAGATTCCCTCATTTCTTTATAGCGACTCAGCGAAGGTGCTGAGCTATGATCCGTTTAACTGAGATAAACTCACTCAGTATACAATTTAAACCCCACAACACAAATAAACTGCCTGGGTACTATATTATATACTAATATTCTATCGGACTTGTTTGTAAAACCTAGGATGCTCACACTTCTTTAAGAAAAGTGATTAATGGCAGAGCAAAGTTAGAAAACCACTATCTTTTCCTGATGTTAGGTTAAGTTTGATTAAGTTTGATTGTCTTAATCCCAGGCTTACCAGCCTAAGAAACTCCGCCCTTTAGGGCGCATTGTCAGCTCATTCACCCATGAGAGCAGGAGGCGATACCCAGATGATTTCTGAAGTTCGTTCATTTTTCGGGCAACATCCCGTCGGAAAAGGACTGATCGCGTTTGGGGGAACCGTGGTTCTCACCAGCTTAGTCGTGACAGGCGTAATTGTAGGAGTGCGACAGTTAGGTGCTTTAGAAGGATTTGAACTGGACGCTTATGACCAACTTGTGCGATCGCGTCCGGAACAGGAACCCGATGATCGGGTGTTGGTGGTGGAATATAGCGAAGCTGACATCGCCCAGATCAAAGAATTCCCCATATCAGATGGCACACTGGCGAAGCTGCTACAGAAACTACAGGAATATCAACCCAGAGCGATCGGTATTGATATTTTAAGGGATGTACCCCAAGGGACAGGTCGTGAGAACTTAATCAACGTATTGCAAAAAAACGATAACATTATCGCCGTTTGCAAAATGAGTTCTTTGAGTGAACCCGGCGTTCCTGCAGCACCTGGAATTCCCGACGAACGGATTGGGATTGCCGATTTACCCTTTGACTCAGATGTCTCCATTCGTCGCACAATTTTACTGTCAGTTCCGACACCACTAGAAACTCCAGTAAACGATCCCCACCTCTGTCAGATTAGTGAGATTGACGGATACGAAAATCAACTCCCCTCTTTTGCCTTAAATCTGGCACTATTTTATCTTGAACAAGAGGATGTTTTTTTAGATTACACAGAGACAGGAGAACTGATGTTAGACTCCACTGTCTTGACCAGACTAGAACAACACTCAGGTGGCTATCACAAAAGTGGTGCAGTGGACTACCAGATTATGCTCGATTATCGGTCCGGTGAAAATGCCATTGAGCAAGTCACCGTAACCGATGTATTAGAAGGTAAAATTGATCCCAATCTGGTCAAAGATCGAGTCGTTTTGGTGGGGTACACCGCAACGACTGCCAATGATGACTTTGCCACACCGTTTAGTGCAGCTGCTCAGGATCGAGTCGAAATGCCAGGGGTAGTCATTCACGCCCACATCGTCAGTCAACTTCTGGGTACAGTTTTAGATAGTCGCCCTTTAATTTGGTATTGGTCCGAGGGGAATGAAATCCTCTGGATTTTTCTCTGGTCCGTTGTCGGCGGAACTCTGGCTTGGAAAATCCGCCGTCCTTGGATTCTGATTCCGGTTGCGGTAGTAGCCGGTGGTATTTTGTATGGCATTTCCTATTCTCTATTCGTCCAGCAGGCGGGATGGATACCCCTTGTCCCGCCAGCCGTTGGCTTAGTCTTAACCACCTTTAGCGTCGTTATTATTGACCGCTACGGTCAAGTCGTGGCTAAAACCGTTAAAAAACTGCTGAGAATCAACATTGAAATCGACCAAACTAAAAAAGAAGAGGAAGTCGCCCAAATAATAGAAACTGATAGCTTTCAAGAAATTCAGCTCAGAGCAGATGAACTCAGGCTTCGCCGCCAAATCACCAAGACGACAACCTATAACGATAGGGTCACAGATAGAGTAGAACTCAATTGGGAAGAACTTCCCGAACTAGATCAATACCAACAAGTACTGCAACGAGCGAAAGTATTAAGACATCAGCTTAACAGAGTAGAAGATCAACGGGAAGAGATTGAAGAGGTTGATCATTCAACTAACGACTCTTCCGGGACAATGCCAAGGGTTCACAAACAGGCGTTTAATCCCGAAGATGAGACTTACCTCTCGCAATTGCAGAGTCGGGCAAGACGGATGAGACATAAATAATCAGTGATGAACCCTGAACAACGACAGATTCTTTTAAAACTTGCTGCCAAGGTATGCCAAGATCCTTTGCTCCTGCGGAAACTCAGCGAGCAAGTGTATCAGCTGATGCAAGAAGATTTACGCAAACAACGGGAACGCCATAAAAACTACAGAGGGTTACTATAAATGGCTGACAATGGTAATGTTACCCACGAACTCAACTACGTCACCGCTAATCGATTTTATATCGAAATCGAAAGTCAGATTACTGCCTCATTTAGCGAGTGTTCAGGTTTGGGGGTGCAGATTGATAAAGAAGTATACTTTGAAGGAGGAGTCAACGAACAGCAACGTATCTTTCTCAAACAAGCCAAATTTGATGATGTTACCCTGAAGCGCGGGATTACTGAAGATTTAGTATTTTGGAATTGGATCAATCAGACGCTCAATCCCGGGAAAAAAGAACGGCGTAATGTCAATATTTTGGTCTTTAACCAAGCCGGAGAAACCATGCAATGTTGGACATTAATCGGTGCGGTTCCAGTCGGTTGGAAAACCCCAGCCTTACAAGCAAGTTCCAGTACCGTGGCGATTGAGGAATTGACCCTCGCCTACGAAGGATTAAAGGTTCTCGCCCAGCAAGGCGGGGGTGGTGCCAGTACCAATGTACAACGCGATCGCGCTGGCTATTTCCCTAGTAACTAATTTGAAATGCTCCCTGTGTCATTATTCGTTTTTAGGGGCGGGTTTAGGGAGTTTCGCGCCAGCTATTGTTCACAAATTGACAATGGATAATGAACAATGGATAATGACCTCTCCTTAAAAGAAGAGGATTGAAATTAAGGAAAATCTTTTTTAATTTCTTCGTAAACGAAGAGGTTTTAGACCCAATTAATCAATTGTCAATTATCAA
>NZ_JAVKEW010000171.1:0-53029 GCF_040226375.1 Coleofasciculus sp. G2-EDA-02
GCACGCCGTGCGCCCCTACGAACATATTCACAAATTGACAATGGATAATGAACAATGAATAATGACCTCTCCTTAAAAGAAGAGGATTGAAATTAAGGAAAATCTTTTTTAATTTCTTCGTAAACGAAGAGGTCTTAGACCCAATTAATCAATTGTCAATTATCAATTATTAATTATCCATTGATAAAAAACCTCAACGGCGATGAACCATCGAGGATTTATATACCAAAGACTGTAATAAACAGCCTATTGTTTTGGGCTTGACTTTGACTTATATTGTTGAAGGGCTTTCTTGCGCCGCATTTTGGTCGCCACGACAGCCGACTCAATCGGAAATCCAGCAACTGGAATGACCTGAAACTGTCGCTCGTCTTCTAGCTGCTTGAGTTCGGTGTAGTCTACCCAGTTGATGCAATTAACGGGACAGGTGTCAATTGCTTCTTGAATCAAATCTTCTGGGTCCCCATCTTGGCGAAAAACACGCGCTCGCCCATGATCTGGCTCGATGTAAAACGTATTGTGAGCTGTATGGGCACAATGCTTACAGCCAATACAGGTGATTTCATCGACATAAACACCTTTCTGTCGCAGCTCACCACCGAGTTCGGGTTCTAAACCTGAACGCTCTGGTGCATCTCGGAAGACGCCGCCGAGTTCGGGTTCTAACCCTGAACGCTCTGGTGTCGGGGAGAAATCAGACATTACGCACTCCAGCGTTGGACGACTAAACGGATTGAACCGTCTTGATTATTTTCTTGTTGGGCAACTTGAAACCCTTGCTTGGCAGTTTCGTTCATTACGGTATGAAAGGCATACCGCTGGGTGATACGATTGAGGAAACCCTCGACAGATAACGGCTGTTGCCAGTATTGGAGGTCGGCAACTAGCTCGTATTCTTTACCATTCCAGGCAAAGCCGACATCGTAGTTATTCTCTTGTTCGATAACAACTTCGGCGGTGCGGGTTTGACCCCGATACCCACGCACTTGACTCGGACCGGCTTTCCAATCTACGCCAACGTCAGTTAACGCCGATTGTAAAGAGGTAAGGTTGCGGATTTGAGTTTTTATGTTGCTGAAATGTGACATTTTGGTTAAAGAAAGCGAATTGAACAAAAAAACTTACCAAGCGCTATAGGTAGCTTGAGCGGTTGCTGTTGCCGACTGCTGAGTCGGTTGGGTAAAGTATTCCGATGTTTGCTCCATCGAGACGACTTGTCCCAACTGAGCTTCAATGGCAGCAGTCACTTCTGCACAAGAGGCGCCAACGATACCCGTGGCTTTCTCTTGCACTCGACCATCTGGATAAATGACAAATTCTAAGGTTTCCATCAGTTTGTTAACGGTTGGGTCAGTCCTCCAGTTCTTTGCTGTAACACTAATTCAGCTACAGCCTGTGAGCCTACACAACCCGCTCTGTCGCTAGTTGAGTAGTCTCTCGTTATTATTCGCATCATAGCGAATCAAACTTTAACAGAAATTAATACTTGATTAGTATCATACACTAATCTTTTGTTAAGTTTCGCGTATCTTTCCCTCCCAGTCAAGCGGCAGGATCGTCTATTTTGTCGGGGCGGGTTTAGTCAAATCTGGGTGCAACCGTGAATGATAGTTGTAAAACCCGCCCCTACATTAAATCCGCCCTTCTAGGGGAGATGGGGGAGATGGGAGAGATAATGGAAGGTTGTTGAGTGAGACGCAACTGAGGAATTCGATGGATTCTACGTTAAACAAACCTGTTCGAGTTGGTATTTTAGGCTTTGGCGGATTAGGACAAGCGGCGGCTAGAGTGCTGGCTGGTAAACGGGAGATGATTTGGGTGGCGGCGGCTGATAAGCAGGGCTGGGCTTATGATGCGACTGGGCTAGATCCCGATCGCGCGATCGCAATGTATCATAATCAAGGGTCACTGGGTTATCTAGAACCCGCAGGCACTCTCAGCAACAACACAATTGCCGACTTAATCGAAAACGCGGCGGTGGATGGATATTTCCTTGCCCTACCCAATTTGCCGAATACGTTTATGGCATCAGTCGCCCGTCAGTTTATCCAATCAGGGTGGCGTGGAGTACTCGTAGACGCCCTCAAGCGCACCAGTGCGGTGGAACAGTTACTCGCCATGAAAGATGAACTTCAAGGGGCGGGAATCACCTACATGGCGGGATGTGGTGCTACACCAGGACTGTTAACGGCTGCGGCTGCGATCGCGGCTCAAAGCTATGCTGAAATACACAGCGTTAAAATTACCTTTGGTGTGGGTATTGCCAATTGGGAAGCCTATCGCGCCACGATTCGAGAAGATATTGCTCACCTTCCCGGCTACGATGTCGAACAGGCACATCAGATGAGTGATGGGGATGTAGAAGCGCTTCTGGATCAAACCAATGGTATTCTCACCTTAGAGAATATGGAACATGCTGATGATATCATGTTAGAATTAGCCGGAATATGCTCTCGCGATCGCGTCACCGTCGGCGGCATTGTTGATACCCGTAATCCGAAAAAACCCTTGAGTACCAATGTCCAAGTCACAGGAAGAACCTTTGAGGGCAAAATCTCAACCCATACCTTTACTCTAGGTGACGAAACCAGTATGGCGGCTAATGTCTGTGGTCCAGCCTTTGGCTACCTGAAAGCAGGAATATCATTACATCAACGAGGTATTTACGGTCTATTAACAGCGGCTGAAGTGATGCCACACTTTGTTCGATAGTCTACGGTGATTGGGGATTGGGGAACCCCTAACGTAGAGACGTAGCATGCTACGTCTCTACATCCCTAAGCAGGTGGATGTTCGGTAGATAAACTTTCTGGTTGTTCCTCTTCCATCGCATAATCGGGACTTTGCATGACAAAAGGTAAATCCGCACCTCGTAAACCGCGTTGAATTCGTTGAGGTGTGTCCGGGAAGATCACGAATAACGGATAAATCTGGTCAACGCCTTCGCTGAGAATATGTTGATGGCGGGGGGGCATTAGCCACTCATAATCTTTATCTAGCAACACTTGAGTCTGACGCCAACGACTCAATAAATCCGAAAAATCTTCATGGGGGCGATGGATGAAAATGAGAATTTCCACCCCCATTTTTATTTTCCATTCCGGATCACACATCAGCATGACAACATCACAGGGTAAGCCAACAGTTCCGTTCAAACTTGTCAGGTTAGAATGTCCTGTTGATGATTGGAGATGACGAAGGCGCACAATGGGTAGAGGAATTGTAATCACACTTTCCGAAGGGCGGCGCATACTAGGAATCATTTCCAGGTAAGGTCGATGTTGCTTCAGCAGCCCTAGCGCCCCCTCATGGTGGCTATATTCGGCTAAGCTGATTTCGTAATTAGATTGTTTAACTGGCATTTTTAAATAAGTGGCAATTCACTAACGTCTTGTTGACTAGTTTAAATAATACTCACGAACAGTCGTGGCAAATCAGTAGAGGTTGCTCATGTTGCTAAGCTGTAACGCATTTAATTTGATAAGGCAATCTAAGCTATCAAAGGGTTTCAGTAGCTAAATTATTGGATTTAGCTGCATAGCAGCTTAGTACCGTTCCCTAGAAATTCACGCCTTCAAAATTGAAAATGCTTACCTGGCAAGCGTTTCAGCAATGCGTGAAAGGTTGTTTGATTTACTGTGCGCTGTACGAGTAGCTGAATCAACGCAGCAAATCCTCTACCATCAGATGATTGTAGGAATGGGCGCTCCATATACTGGAAATCTTTCCCCTTTTAACCCAAGGTTTCAAAAACTTTAAACATGGGCAGATACATAGAAACCAGGATTGTACCCACCATTCCCCCAATGACAATAATCATCACGGGTTCTAAAATACTGGTCAAAGCTTTTACGGTTTGCTCAACTTCATCTTCATAAAAATCAGCAACCTTCATCAGCATCGAATCCAATTCCCCTGTTTCTTCGCCAACACTAATCATCTGAATTGCCAAACTGGGAAAAACTTGTTCATTTTGCATGGCAACACTGATCAAACCCCCTTGCTGAATTTCCTGCTTGGCAGCTTCCACAGCGTTAGCAATCACTTGGTTTCCTGACGTATCCCGAACAATATCTAATGCATTGAGAATAGGAACCCCCGAACGAGTCAACGTGCCAAAGACGCGGCAAAACCGGGCAACTGATGATTTTTCATTCAGTTCACCAAACAGGGGTACTTTCAATAACAGTGCATCGATTTGCAGGCGACCCGGTGGAGTTTTGTAGTACTGCTTGACAGCAACCGTGGTAAAGATAATCACCCCAACTGGAATCAGGGCGTACCAGCTTCTGAGAACACCACTCAACCAGAGCATAAAGGCAGTCAGGGCTGGTAATGTTCCGCCGATTTCTTCAAAAATCCCAGCAAAGATAGGGATGAGGAAAATGGTCATTCCCAAAAACACCAATACAGCAAAGCCACCAACCACCAGAGGATAAGTCATTGCCGACTTAATCTGATTTTGCAGCCGCGCCATATCTTCGAGCAGCTTGGCTAATCGGTTGAGAACTTCATCCAGGACACCCCCAACCTCGCCCGCTTGCACCATACTGACATAGAGTTGGTCGAAGCAGGCGGGATGATCCCGCATCGAATCGGAGAGACTAGTTCCCTGCTGGACTTCGTTACTGATGGCAGTAAGCGCTTTTTTCAGCTTGGGATTGGCACATTGTTCAGATAAGATACCCAGACAGCGAACGATGGCAACTCCAGCATTCACCATTACCGCAAATTGCCGGGAAAAGACGGCTCTATCTTTAACACTGACACTCGTCATCTTTTCCTGGATTACGTCTAAATTCAGGTCTTCCAGGCTAAAAGCTTTCTGAATACTACCAACAGTCGGATATTGATTTTGAAAGTGGGCACGGGCTTGATCAGTAGAGAGAGCTTTCACTTTCTCTTTTTTGACGTTTCCTTTGGAATCCCGAACCTCAGCAATGAAGGTAGGCATGGCTTGCGTCTGAATGAAAAAAAGAATTAAAGGGAAGGGTTAGTTTTCTGGTGATGTTTTTTGTTCACGAAAAAACTAACCCCGATAACTTAGCGAGTCTTAGCACCAACTTTACCGCCCCCGGCAGCCATTCCGGCGGATCCACCGATAATACGCTGTAACTCGTCGGGCTTAGAACTCTTGGACACAGCTGCTTCAAAGGAAATTGTTCCTTGTTTGACGAAATTTGCCAACGTCTGTTCCATGGTGATCATGCCCATTTTCATCCCGGTTTGGATGGCGGAATACATTTGGGACACTTTCCCTTCACGGATTAGGTTAGAGATAGCCGGGGTGACAATCATAATTTCCTGTGCCATTACCCGACCAAACTCACCGGGTTTCGGGTTTTTCTTGGGTACTAGGGTTTGACTGAAGACGGCGACTAAGGAGTTCGACAGCTGAGCTTGAACTTGAGGTTGTTGTTCAGGGGGGAACACGTCCAGCATCCGGTTCACGGTTTGAGAGGCGGAACTGGTGTGTAAGGTTCCCATGACCAAGTGACCCGTTTCTGCTGCTGAAATTGCCAGTGAAATAGTCTCCAAGTCCCGCATCTCACCGACCAGAATCACATCCGGGTCTTCCCGTAATGCAGCTTTTAGCGCATTGGCAAACGTTTTAGTATCTTCACCTTTTTGACGTTGGTGAACTAAGCTTTTAATATTGGGAAAGACGTACTCAATTGGGTCTTCGACGGTAAGAATATGTTCGGGTCTGGTACGATTAATTAAATCAATCATTGCCGCCAGTGTGGTGGTTTTTCCCGAACCCGTAGGTCCTGTAACCAGCACTAATCCCCGAGGACGTTCGCTCATTTCCCGCACAATATCAGGCAGACCTAACTGATCAAAGTTGGGAATCTTGGAGGACAACGCTCGCAAGCAAGCCGCGTAGTAACCCCGCTCTTTATAAACATTGACCCGGAAGCGAGCCAATCCCTTCACTCCATAAGAGCAATCCAATTCCCAGTTCTGCTCCAATTCTTTGCGTTGACTATTATTGAGCATACTGAAGATCAGCTTCTGACATTCTTGGGGATTCAGGGGGTCTTCTCCAAAAGGTTGGAGTTTACCACTAATACGGAAATAGACAGGTGCCCCAGCTTGAATATGCATATCTGAGCCACCCATTTCAATGAGCTGCTCCATCAAGTCTTCAATAATTAAATCCATTGCCATGGTGTTGTCTCCCAATACGAATCAGTTGTTGGTTATTAGTGTTTGTTTCCGAATAAATTGTTGTTGGGGGTTAAAGCCAACAACAATTCAGGAATAGCCGCAACAGTTAGTCACGGAAGCGCGGGGTCATACAATACGGACAGTCTAACCACTCCGGTTGTAACCCGGCGCCGCAAGTGCTACAGGAGAGGGATTGCTTGCGTTTGGCTTTCAGTTCTGCCTCAAGACCAGAATCAGTAAAGGTTACCCGTTCTACTTCTTCCAATGTGGTATGACCGTCCTGCACCAGGTTTAAACTATAGAATAATAAAGTTTTCATCCCTTCCTCAACCGCTGCTTCTTTCAGCCGTTCGGCAGGCGCTCCTTCGTTAATCAGGGTTTGCAGTCGTTCGGTCATCCGCATGACTTCATACACACCCACTCGTCCTTTGTATCCGATCCCATTACATTTTGGACAGAGTGTTCCTTTAGCACGAGCTTCGGAGATTTCATCGGGTTGTAGGGTATTGGCTTTATAGAACGTGACTTCCCCTTCACTGGAAGCGGACAGACCAAATCGAGCCAGTTCAGCCGCACTAGGTTGGTAAGGTGTGCGGCACTCCGAACAAACCCGCCGCATCAGGCGCTGGGCTAAAACTCCCAGGAGCGCACCCGACACCATGAACGGTTCAACTCCCATTTCATCCAGGCGGGGGATGGCGCCAGCCGCGTCATTAGTATGAAGAGTGGTTAAGACTAAGTGTCCCGTGAGCGCCGCTTCAATCGCGGTTTTCGCGGTTTCCTTATCGCGCGTCTCACCCACCAGAATCACATCTGGGTCTTGCCGTAGAAATGAGCGCAGAATTGAGGCAAAGTCCATCCCTTTTTCCCGCAGTACCTGCACCTGGGTAATACCGGGTAAGGAATACTCAATTGGATCTTCTGCTGTGCTGATATTGACGCCTGGATCATTGCGCTCAGCCAGGATTGAATAGAGGGTTGTTGATTTACCTGAACCCGTTGGACCTGTGACTAAGATCAACCCAAAGGGGCGTGCTGCCATTTCCCTGACAATTTCCAAGCTTTCGGGGTCAGTGATCAGAATATCCAAACCAAGCTGGGTGCTAGAGTTATCTAAAATCCGCAGAACAATCTTCTCACCGTAGCGACTGGGTAAGGTACTGACTCGGAAGTCAACCTTGCGCCCTTGGAACATGCGCCGAATTCTGCCATCTTGGGGCAATCGACGTTCGGCGATGTCCAAATCTGACATAATTTTGAAGCGAGCCGCAACGGCATCTTTAATCTTTTTGGGTAAGGGTTCAAAGGCTTGCCTCAGTACGCCGTCTTTGCGGAAGCGAACACGTAAGTATTCCTCCTGGGGTTCGATGTGAATGTCAGAGACGTCCTCTTGCAGGGCTTTGGCGAGGATTCTATTCACCAAGTTAATCACCGGGGCGCCACCGGCTTCATTCAGGGCTGCCCCTAAATCTGCTTCTGTTTCGTCCGGTGCATCGGAAAGGGTGTCGAGATTCTCAAGATCCTTACTGATGTCTGTCTGCTTGGCAGCTTCCTGTTCCTTCTCTTGTGCCAGTTTGTGATCGCGATATTGATTAATCAGATGCTGATAGTCTTCTTGGGTAATCACCATCCGGCGTAGCCCAATCCCTTGAGGGCGCAGAATCCGGTTCAGATCATCTTGGGCGTCGAGATTATCCGGATCAACCATTGCCACCAGAACCGATGGCGGTTGTGTGTCATTCTTGGATAATGGCACCAAGCGATAGCGACTACAGATGTCAATGGGAATCAGGCTTTCTATGAGTTCCTTGACTTGGTGACCTGAAATTTCACTAAGTTCCGGATCAAGAGATTCAACACCGTAAAGTATTTTTAGTTCAAATAGTTGCTGTTTCTTGTACTGACGCACTAAGTCGGGTGGCAACTGACGCCCGGTAATTGATTCAACGACATCGGTTAGAGGTCGTCCTGACTTACGGCTTTCCGCCAATGCCTGCCGCATTTGACCGTCATCAACGTAACCAGATTGAACTAGTTTATTTCCAAAGGGCGAAAAATCGTTTTTGACAACAAGGGCACGTCTTGCTGATGATGATGGGGATTGAGTCATAGTGGGTGAGACTATCTCCTTAAAGATTACAGAATTCCTAAAAGTTTTAGCTTTTGTCGTACTGGAGAAAAAGGCAACGGTAACCCCATTCGCCTTGCCGCCGATTCAAATAAAATGGCTCGACAGATCTCAGGATGGCTCCCTTCTCACTGGGTTTAGATCGGAGTACCCATGCTGGGAAACACTTTGAGGCGTGAATAAGGTCGGATGCCAACATGCTGGAGTTACCAATATCCTGGCAAGGGTGAAATGCAAGTCTTCAGATAATCTAAACGTGATAGAATTCTGACTGAAGTCAAAATTAGTCCTCTATACCCTGATAGAATACTCTATTCCTTATTATAAATGGGGATACCGCCACAAGTTTTATCTTAACCGTTTTACACCCCTTGGAATTAAACTCAGTCTCGCCCATCTCTAGGTTAGGGTTGCTCTACTCGTGCAGGGTGACGGCAACTACCCAGCTAGAAAAATACTCCCCGTCTCCCAGACGTGGCTAACGTCTCGAACATGCTCCGGGAAATCCTGTTGAGTGTGCTATTGAATCAATAGACACATTATTAACAGACAATTTTCACCAGTATGTACTAGGATTTGAGGAGGTAGCAATCCCGACTTGATGCCTGGGGCTTTAGCCTACCCTAAATCTTGCCGTTAATCTGGGCAAGGTAAACGAAGCCATCCTAGAAGGAGCAGGAGATTGATCGAGTTTTTAGTACGAGTGAATCATGAGTGACGAAGAAAAACAACAAAATACTACGTTGCAACAAACAGATAAGCATAAGGCAGTGAATTCAGATAACCCCGATTTAAATGAGGCAACTTCCGAGGTGGAGGTTGGGACACAACCTGAGGTTGAGTCACCATCAACGGCAGAAGCGGCAACCTCTGAAGTGACAACCGAAGGGACAAAAACTTCGGCAGGGCAAAGCGTGGAGAGTGAGTCTGCTGAATCAGACTCCGCCGGATTGCCGAGTCAGGAGGATGTCGCGGTTATCGAAACCTTAAAGCAGGAAAATGAACTCCTTAAAGCTCAAATTGAGGAAATTAATCAGCAATTTGAAGCCTTTAAAAGCCAATCCATGCGGATGGCAGCCGATTTTGATAACTTCCGCAAGCGGACGGCGAAAGAAAAAGAAGATTTAGAACATCAAGTTAAGCGGAATACTCTGGGCGAGTTATTATCCGTGGTCGATAACTTTGAGCGGGCGCGATCGCACATCAAACCTCAAAATGATGGGGAGATGGCAGTGCATAAGAGTTATCAGGGAATCTACAAGCAACTCGTGGAGGCATTCAAACGCTTAGGGGTTTCGCCGATGCGTCCGGAAGGAATGGAGTTTGATCCCAATTTCCACGAAGCGGTGATGCGGCAGCCGAGCGATGAATACGGCGAAGGAATCGTCATCGAACAGCTTATGCGTGGCTATTTCTTAGGCGATCGCGTGCTGCGCCATGCCATGGTTAAAGTTGCTGCGGCTCAAGAACCCATGGTAACCTCAGAGGAGGACACCTCGGCAGAACCAGAAAGTTAAGCGGCAGGGGTATACCTGCCTGGCTTGTCTGTCTCTAAAATAGATCTTGTCTAAGTAGCTGTAGCTGGTTTAATCAACCCGAAAAAAACGGTTGAGCGAACATCAGGCGAGTTCTGTAGCCACAGATTACCACCTAAAGAAGAAAACCTTACCGATCAAATAGGCCGAAGCGCTATGGGAAAAGTCATTGGCATCGACCTGGGCACAACGAATAGTTGCGTGGCTGTCCTGGAAGGAGGTCAGCCCCTCGTCATTTCCAACACGGAAGGCGGACGAACCACACCGAGTATTGTGGGATTTGGCAAATCGAATGAGCGCTTGGTTGGTCAACTGGCGAAGCGTCAGGCAGTTCCCAATGCTGAAAATACTGTCCATAGTATTAAACGGTTTATTGGTCGTCGATGGGATGACACGGTAGAGGAGCGATCGCGGGTTCCTTACACCTGTATTAAGGGTCGCGACGATACCGTTGATGTCCAAATCCGCTCCCATCAGTATACGCCGCAGGAAATCTCTGCCATGATCCTGCAAAAGCTCAAAGCCGATGCCGAAAACTTTCTCGGTGAACCCGTAGAACAAGCGGTAATCACGGTACCTGCCTATTTTACCGATGCTCAGCGACAAGCCACCAAAGATTCCGGAACCATCGCAGGTCTAGAAGTGCTGCGGATCATCAACGAACCAACCGCCGCAGCATTGGCTTATGGTCTGGATAAGCAAGACCAAGAACAACAAGTCCTCGTCTTTGACTTAGGCGGCGGTACATTCGATGTCTCGGTCATGCAACTGGGTGACGGCGTATTTGAAGTCAAAGCCACCTCTGGCAACAACCATTTAGGAGGCGATGACTTCGATAACGTAATCGTGCGCTGGATGATTGAGCAGTTCAAGGAACAAGAAGGCATCGATATAGGCGCCGATAAGATGGCGTTACAGCGCTTGCGAGAAGCCGCAGAAAAGGCAAAAATTGAACTCTCTAGTATGTTGAACACCTCGATCAACCTGCCGTTTATTACAGCAGATGAAACAGGTCCGAAACATCTAGAGATGGAACTGTCACGAGCGAAGTTTGAAGAACTGGCGCTCGACCTGATTAAAGGTACCATCGAACCCGTAAAACAGGCGCTCAAAGATGGTGAACTTAAGCCCGATGATATCGACCGAATTCTGCTGGTCGGGGGTTCGACTCGCATCCCAGCCGTCCAGAAAGCGATTAGTAAGTTTTTCGGCGGTCGCCAGCCAGATAAATCGGTCAACCCCGATGAAGCCGTTGCCCTAGGTGCAGCTATTCAAGGGGGAATCTTGGGCGGTGAAGTTGAAGACTTGCTGTTGCTAGACGTGACCCCGCTCTCACTGGGCATTGAAACCTTGGGCGAAGTTTTCACCAAAATTATCGAGCGTAACACCACAATACCCACCAGTAAATCGCAAATCTTTTCCACGGCGACGGACGGGCAAACCTCTGTGGAAATTCACGTCCTCCAGGGTGAACGGGCGATGGCTCGTGATAACAAAAGCTTGGGTAAGTTTCTACTAGCAGGCATTCCTCCGGCTCCCCGAGGTGTGCCTCAAATTGAGGTATCCTTTGATATCGATGTCAATGGAATTCTTAACGTCTCAGCGGCGGATAAAGGTACAGGAAGAGAACAAAGCATCCGAATTACCAACACCGGTGGATTAAGTGGTGGCGAAGTGGAACGGATGCGCCAAGAAGCCGAGCAATATGCCGAAGAAGACCGCCGTCGGATGCAACTGGTGGAACTGAAAAATCAAGCCGAAAGCCTCTTCTACAGCTACGAATCGACCCTGAAAGACAATGCTGATTTGGTACGTGAGGACTTGAAGGCGCAGGGAGAGAAGAAAAAGCAAAAGCTACAAGCTGCGCTCAAAGACCCATCGATTACGGTTGAGGACGTTAAACAGCAACTGGAAGATTTCCAACAAACGCTGTTTACTATTGGTGCAGCCGTCTACCAGCAAAGTGCGCCCGATTTGGAACCCGATGAGATTAGCGAAAGCGAGGAAGAACTTGCCTCACCAGTAGAGGTTAGTGAACCCTCAGAATCGGAACCCGAAGAAGAAGAGTTAATTCTTAACTTTGATGATGAAACCGTAAATAATGCTGACTATGAAACAGTTGACTAAGGTAATGCATAAATGGAAGTAGCAATTCGTTGGTTTTTTGATCCAAAATGGATAGACGTGCAGGTGAGCCGGATATCAGCCATCGGTGGCGCTCAAGCCGATCTCCTGAACAGACTATCACTATCAACCCACCCCCTAACGTAATCCAACCCTCCTGCATTGCTCTATGCCTGACTACTATGACGTTCTCGGCGTCTCTCGCGACGCTGACAAAGAAGAAATAAAGCGGGCTTACCGTCGCCTTGCCCGGAAGTACCACCCAGACGTTAACAAGGAACAAGGAGCGGAAGAGCGATTTAAAGAAATTAATCGAGCTTACGAAATCCTTTCCGAACCAGAGATGAAGGCACGATACGACCGCTTTGGCGAGGCGGGTGTATCATCAGGTGCTGGAGCTGGCTATCCCGATTTTGGGGATATGGGTTTTGCCGATATCTTTGAAAGCTTCTTCAGTGGTTTTGCTGGTGGTGCGGGTCAGCAAACAGCGCGTCGGCGTGGTGGACCGGTGCGAGGGGATGACCTGCGCCTAGACTTGAAGCTGGAATTCCGGGAAGCTGTATTCGGTGGGGAAAAGGAAATTCGGATTCCTCACCAAGAAACCTGTAATACCTGTAACGGTACCGGAGCAAAACCGGGAACTCGACCACGTACCTGTTCGACCTGTAGCGGTACAGGACAAGTGCGTCGCGCTACTCGTACCCCCTTTGGCAGTTTCACTCAAGTTTCAGTCTGTCCCACTTGTAACGGCGAAGGACAGGTGATTGAGGATAAGTGTGAAACCTGTGGGGGATCAGGTCGCAAACAAGAAACCAAAAAGCTGAAAATTACGGTTCCACCTGGTGTGGATAATGGAACCAGGCTGCGGGTTTCTAAAGAAGGAGATGCGGGATCGCGCGGTGGTCCTCCAGGAGATTTATATGTCTACCTATTTGTTGAGGAAGATGCTGAATTTCAGCGGGATGGAATTAATATTCTGTCTGATCTGAAAATTAGCTACTTACAAGCTATTTTAGGCTGTCGTCTACAGGTTAATACCGTCGATGGTCCGGTGGAGTTGAAGATTCCCCCAGGAACCCAGCCGAATACGGTGTTAACGTTGGAAAATCATGGTGTGCCAAAATTAGGGAATCCTGTGAGTCGGGGCGACCATTTGATTACGATTCAAATAGACATTCCCACCCGGATCACGACGGAGGAACGGGAGTTGCTGGAGAAGCTGGCAAAAATTAAAGGCGATCGCACCGGCAAAGGCGGTCTAGAAGACTTTTTGGGAGGACTGTTTCGCGGATGAGTAAGCCAACGGTATCGACAATTAATCAGACACCCGATGCTCAACTGGATTTGCGAGGAACACCTTGCCCAATTAACTTTGTGCGAACTAAGCTACGTCTAGAACAAATGACGCCCGGATCTTTATTGGAAGTGTGGCTTGATCCGGGGGAACCTATTGAACAGGTTCCCGATAGTTTGGCGATGGCAGGTTACCCCATAGAAGCACTCGAAAATCACACAGACTACTTTGCCCTAAAAGTACGGCGTCCTCAAGCCTCTGCATGAGTGAGATAGTAGATATCCCACCGTCTGAGTTATCTCCCCCCTTATTGGGGACAGTTCTGGCAGTTCAGGCTAATTTCTATGAGGTCAGGTTAGAGTCTAGTTGTGATCAAGACTCAGACGTAGCATGCTACGTCTCTACACTATTATGTACTCGTCGTTCCCGATTGAAAAAAATTGGTCAACGGGTCATGGTGGGCGATCGCGTTGTCATCGAAGAACCGGACTGGACAGGGAATCGAGGTGCGATCGCGGATGTTCTCCCTAGGATTACCCAACTGGATCGTCCTCCCGTTGCGAATGCTGAACAAATTCTCCTGGTTTTTGCGTTAGAAGAACCTACCCTTGATCCCTATCAACTGAGTCGCTTTTTAGTCAAGGCAGAATCAACGGGCTTCCAGGTGTGCTTGTGTCTCAATAAAAGTGATTTAGTCACAAAAGAAGAACAACAGCAGTGGCAGCAGCGCTTGAAAGCTTGGGGATACCAACCCATATTTATCAGTGTTTACAATAATATAGGTTTAGCAGAACTCAGCGATCGCTTAAACCAAAAAATTACTGTCTTAGCTGGATTGTCTGGAGTGGGGAAATCTAGCTTAATTAACCAACTTGCCCCTGAAGCCAACCTACGAGTGGGAGAAGTCACCGGAAAATTAGGAAGGGGGCGCCACACCACCCGCCATGTGGAATTATTTGAGTTACCCCAAGGGGGTTTATTGGCAGATACGCCGGGATTTAATCAGCCTGACTTGGATTGCACGCCAGCTAATTTAATCCATTACTTTCCCGAAGCGCAACAACGGTTAGCGGTAGCCAATTGCCAATTTAGTGATTGCTTACATCGAGATGAACCCAACTGTGCGGTACGGGGAGAGTGGGAACGCTATGATCATTATCTGGGTTTCTTAGAGGAAGCGATCGCGCGTCAGGAACGGTTGAATCAACAAGCTGATCCAGAGTCCACTCTTAAGGCGAAAACCAAAGGAAAGGGGCAAACGCAGTACGAACCCAAGTTAGAAACAAAGAAGTATCGCCGGCGATCGCGGCGGACTCAACAGCAGGATTTAGAGGAACTGTATCAGGAAATCGAAGATTTACCTTGATTTAGCTAGAATACTCCCACTATTCATTTTCCGGTGAAGGTAAGTTCATTACTACTCCCTTATTAGATGGTGTATTGTCGGGTTGATTTTGAGCCAAAAATTTCCGAACTTGCACCATTAATGCAGTATTATACTGAGGACGCTCTCGATAGTTAGGCGAAGGACTAGAATAAGAACCAAGGAGTGCTAAGGCTGGAAAAGTCAAGAAAAGACTTGTATAAGCAACTCCCATCGGACTGATTAATTTTTTCAGGTAGTTCAATTTGTTTTTTACCATGTCTTTTTAGGAAATAACTGTTTTTTATGAACGAGTATGATTAATAAATCCTAACTCTAATTATCTATTCATCCTGTCTACCCAAAGTTTTAAATTAAAATTAAATATCTCTATCTAATGACAGATTGCCGAAAAGTTTAATTAATGAACAATCAAGATTTAAATAAATCAGCCTGCTCTAATTTAGTCCCACAAATTTTACAAAACTGAGCATCAGAATCATGAAACGGCAAACCACACCCGGCACAGACTTTCTCCACTTGGTTAGCCGTTTTCAGTAAATACTTGACTAAATCTCCCAATTGCCAAGGAATGAGAGCAATACCTGTCAAAATCATCAGCACTGTTAGTAATCGACCCCCCTCTGAAATTGGTGTGAGGTCACCAAACCCAACAGTGGTCATCGTGACTACGGCAAAATAGAAGGCATCTAAAAATGTATTAAAATTTTTAGGATTGATTCGATGTTCAACTTGATAAATTAATCCAGAGTAAACAAATATTATGGTAAATAATGTAAATAATATGCGGGCAAGGATAATGCTATCTTGATTGCTAATCCTAAAAACATAAACCTTTAACGTTAAGAATCGAACTAACCGCAAAATCCGGAACCAGCGAAAAATCAAAATAAATCGAATATCAGTTACACCGAGGAAAAAAGGTACAATTGCGATCAGGTCAATCAGAGAAACCGGGCTAAAGAAGAAATTTATTTTAGATTCTGCGACCCAAAAGCGTAGTAAATATTCGACGACAAAAATAACTAATATAATTCGGTCAATACTATCCAGAGTTAGGCGAACTAGCGGGGTAAGGGGATAAGTTTCTGACACAAAAATTGCTGAAGATAAGAGGATTAACCCCATGATCAGCAAATTAAATCGCCTACCTACAGGCGATTCAATATCTTCTACATACCGAGCAAGAGTTTGTCGCAAATTATCGGGCATCAGATACTATCATCATAAAATTAAAGACTTGAGTTGAGGTATTTCCCAAGATGCCCTCAAGAAAATTTAACAGATTCAGCACTAATTTATAATTTCAATTGTAAGATAAACCACTATCTTTAGGAGACTTGAATTGCGCCCACCCGACAATCTCGCAACCAGAGCTGCACGGCTCGACCCATAATACCATCACTACTCTCTCGTGGCGGCGTGGGTGGGCGTTCTGGTGAAGCTGAACCTAGGCGCGTAAACATCAGAGCCAAGCGCCATCCACTATCGGTATGGGTTAAAAAGAGCCAGTGAAAACTTTGGGTTTCAATTGCACCTCCCTCGACATATTGGCGTTCTAGAGTCGTGAAAAACACTTGCTGCGGGGGTTCTACGTTGGCAGTTGTCACAGAATTATAGGAACCAGGCCCAAGGGTCAGGGGTTGAAATTCCGCCCGCCCTGCCACGATGATATATAGATTGATATCAATCTCCTCATTTACAGGTCGCGATCGCTGAATCACCCGATTCGCGTAGTTAGGCAAATCCCGCAGCATCAGAGATGTTAAGGTTTCTACATCAGAGGGACAAGTCGCCGATTGAGCCAGAAGCGTGGGTATAGGGGGACAAGGGTGCAGGAGTGCAGGTGTACAGGGGAAGACTTTTGGCTTTGTTGGTTTCATCTTCAGCGTTGGTGAGCCGAGGGTAACATTAGGGTTAAATGCCTCACCATCCATCTGAAATCCCAGCCAACAGACGACTGTTAAGCATTGGATTAACTTACGACTCATAACTTAGTAGATAGGGCTTGCTGAATAAGTTCCGTTATTAGGGAGCTAGGGCGGGTTTTGTTGTGCCGTTATTGGTGAGCTAGGGCGGGTTTTGTTGTGCCGTTATTGGTGAGCTAGGGCGGGTTTTGTTGTGCCGTTATTGGTGAGCTAGGGCGGGTTTTGTTGTGCCGTTATTGGTGAGCTAGGGCGGGTTTTGTTGTTCCGTTATTGGTGAATAGCTGACTTTAGTTCCTAAACCCGCCCCTACAATTGTGGCTAAACCCGCCCCTACAATTGTGGCTAAACCCGCCCCTACAATTGTGGCTAAACCCGCCCCTACAATTGTGGCTAAACCCGCCCCTCAATTAACTTATGACTTCCTGTAATTCTTCGCCGATTCTCTCCCAAGCGGCGACGGGGTCAGGTGCCGCCGTGATGGGGCGTCCAATTACCAAGTAATCAGCTCCCGCTTTCAGAGCATCTGCTGGCGTCATCGAGCGCTGTTGATCGCCCTGTTCAGACCAACTGGGACGGACACCGGGACAAACCAGGAGAAAATCATCGCCACACACTTGTCGCAGCTGGGACACTTCTTGGGGCGAACAGACTGCCCCATTTAATCCGGCTTTTTGCGCCAAAAGCGCCATCTGTAGGGCGTATTCGGGTAACTCAATTGGAACCTTTAAATCAAAGGCTAAATCTCGCGAGTTCAAACTGGTGAGTAGGGAAATCCCAATTAATTTCGGGGGTGAACAGGCGGCGGCTTCTGCTCCTTGCTTCGCTGCTGCTACCGCCCCTTTGAGCGCCATGGAACCGGCTACGGCATGAATTGTCAGTAAATCTACGCCGTACCCAGAAGCCGCCCGTGTTGCCCCGGCTACTGTATTGGGAATATCGTGAAACTTTAGATCTAAAAAGATCCGTTTTTGCCGATCTTTGAGAATCTGAAGAATCGCAGATCCACTACTGACAAATAGCTCCAGTCCTACTTTCCAGAACTTCACTTGGGGTAATTGTTCCACGAGAGCGATCGCGTGGGCTTCGGTAGGTACATCTAAGGGGACGATAATCCGCTCTGCTACTGACATGGGAAATGCTTGTTGATAAGTAGCCACAGATTATCCCATTTTCATTTAACCGTGCAACTTATGCAATAGAAGAAGGCGCTCTGACCAACTTATCTGACTGTCTAAACCCGTCCCTACAATTGCATAAGGGCGGGTTTTGTTGAGCCGTTATTGGTGAGTTGCAAACCTGAGCCTCTAAACCCGCCCCTACAAACCCATAGATAGTTTAAGGGGAAAGAAATTTCTTTCCCCTTTTTTGTATTGATATGCGTGAAGTGTCTTTTTCCCCAAAAGGGGAAAGACTTCTCCCGACCCACAGGCATATAGCCTGTTTTGTACGAAACTATTGAGGAACGATACTCAGTTCCGAGGCACCGCTTTACAGGAATCCGACTTCCTCGGACGTTCGTTCTCTTCGTAGTATAGCAAAACTAGCTGTATCTTGGTTTTTTGCTTTTCTTTCTATGTTTTGCCAAATTAAGTAATGGCTCTGCCTTCTGCATGGATGCTCGATAAAAAAGCCATTCCCAGAAAAACCCATAGCAGTATGAGCGGCAATAATGGTGACATGAGCGAACCTCCTATGGAACACACAGTCTGATTATCTTTATAATACCACCTGATCTCACTGATTTGGTTGACAAATCTCTAAACTTGCGCTAATGCCAGGGATCGTGGGTGTAGGGGCGGGTTTTACAGATAACTTATGCGACTTTCGGTGAAACTTGACTCGCACCCGCCCTTGGGGAGGCTTTTTGTGCTTTTTGTAGCTTACGAAACCAACCGTACAGATTTCTTTTTCCCCACCTGTAAAACCTTACCCTCTAAAGCCTCTGGGGAATCAAAGGTGCCGTCTACATCCGTAATGCGATCGCCCTCTAGCTTCACGCCTCCGCCTTTGATCTGTCGCCGCCCTTCGCCACTACTGCTGCACAGCCCACTAGCATTGAGGATATAGAACAACTTAACCGGAAACTCGACTTGGGAGAGGGAAAATTCTGGGATAGCCCCCCCGCCTGCAGCCTCATCCGCCTCCTTTTTACCGTGATATTGGGCGACAATTGTCCAAGCCAGGAGTTGTTGGCGATCGCGGGGATTTGTCGGGAGTTCCTCTAAGGGTAAATCGGTGAGTAGCTCAAAATACTCCTCTAACAGATTATCCTTAGTCCCTTCCAGCTTCTGGTACATGGGTTGAGCCGCCTCCTGCAACCCCACATAATTATTCAGCGACTTAGACATCTTCAGCACACCATCTGTACCAATTAAAATCGGCAGGAGTAATCCAAACTGGGGAGTTTGACCAAAATGCCGCTGCAAGTCTCGCCCCACAGCAATATTAAATTTTTGATCCGTTCCCCCTAACTCCACATCCGCCTTAACTGCCACAGAATCATACCCTTGCATTAAGGGATAGAGAAACTCATGCAGGTAAATCGGATTTTCCTGTTTAAATCGTTCCGCAAACCCCTCCTTAGCGAGCATCTGCCCCACCGTCATCGTGGCTAACAAATCGAGAATCTCCGCCAAATCCAGTTTACTCAGCCATTCCGAGTTATAGCGAATCTCCAAGCGCCCCGGTGTTTCAAAATCCAAAATCGGACGCACCTGATCCAAGTAGGTTTGGGCATTTTGCTGCACCTGTGCTTCAGAAAGCTGCTTGCGTACATCAGATTTGCCACTTGGATCACCGATTCTTGCGGTAAAATCGCCAATAATTAGGATAGCCGTATGACCCGCATCTTGAAACGCCCGCAATTTCCGCACGGGAATACTATGACCCAAGTGGATATCTGTCCCAGTCGGGTCAATTCCCAACTTGACCCGCAAGGGACGCTCAGTTTTGAGAATCCGTTGCTCTAGGTTCTCATTCTGGTCTTGAGAATCGGGTTGGTTGGGAAAAATGTCACTAACACCTCGGTATAACCAAGATAATGACTGAGACATTGTGTTTAAGGAGTTTGACATTCGTCTGGGAAATCTTTAAGGAGTGAACGGCTCATTAGGGATATGGAAACAAGTTTTCTACCATTGGCAATTCATCTCGCCTCCCAATCATCGATTATGGCTGGAGACTTCTTGCCCGATTAGTTAACGTACACGAGAGTAGCAGATGCTTAAGATTTACCGTTGTTTATGCCAATCCAGAAAAGTAATGTTACCATTTTTTCAGCCAAAAGCCAAAATACTTCGGTTTTTGATCATGAACGATTATCTCAGGCTTAACATTAAAATATAAGGGAGAACCCGACCACTGATTCAACGCTGGGAGCAACGTCTACAGGGGACAAGAATCGCCAAAACCGAATCGATCGCTAATCCTGACTTTGCCATAAATTTCTGTAATCATCTATAGAAGGTATAGAACGTATCCCCCCTAAGGTTGCCTCCCACACAGCCATCCAGTATTTTTTTCTTGAGTGAGGAAGTGAAATCACTGTGTCGTCTAGTACCATCCAACAAAAACAACAAAGAGATAGTAAACAGGGATTGCCACCGGCTTTCCGATTCGTGCAAGGAGTCACTCAGGTAACAGGCGGAACCATTCTCGGCATTACAATGCTAACTAGCTCGGTTGTGGCTGGTGGGCTGGTTGGCTTGGCGACAAGCTTCCGCAATCTTCCCGATGTGAGAGTTCTCAGGGGCTATGTTCCCACCGAAACGACCTACGTCTACGATATTAAGGGGAAGCACCTGGCTAGCCTGCATGGTGAAGCGAATCGAGAGGTGGTTAAGTTAGAAAACATTAACCCCGATCTCAAGCGAGCGGTTATTGCCATGGAAGATAGTCACTTCTATATTCACCATGGCGTTAACCCCAACAGTGTGGGTCGAGCCTTTTTAGCCAACTGGGAGAAGGGGGCTGTAGTAGAAGGCGGCTCTACCTTGACCATGCAGCTAGTGAAAAACTTGTTTCTGTCTCGAGAGAGAAAGTTCTCTCGTAAAATTGCCGAGGCAGTCATGGCAATCCGGCTGGAGCAAATCTTCACCAAAGACCAGATATTGGAAATGTATCTGAATCAGATCTATTGGGGTCATAACAATTATGGCATCCAAACGGCATCTGAGAGTTACTTCGCCAAGCCAGCCACTGACTTAACCTTGGCAGAATCAGCCATGCTCGCTGGATTGATTCAGTCTCCCGAAGAATATAGCCCCTTTGCCAACTATCCCTTAGCCAAACAACGGCAAGCAATCGTGCTGGAGAGAATGCGGGAACTGGGATGGATCACAACTCAAGAAAAAAAAGATGCTTTAGCTCAACCCTTGCGTTTGGGCAAGTTAACCTCCTGGCAAACCAGCCAGCTTCCCTACATCACAGAAGCTGTCGTGGCGGAGTTGAATGAGCGATTTGGTCGAGATGCGGTTCTCAAAGGGGGGATGCGCGTCCAAACCACGGTAGATTACAATTTCCAGCGCATGGCGGAAAACACCATCGCTCGCGCTCACCAGAACTTGCGCCGCCGGGGGTTATATGCTGACCAAGTCGCACTAGCCGCCGTTGATCCGCGCACCCATTATGTCAAAGCTTTGGTGGGGGGTATCGGTTACGAAAAGAGTCAGTTCAACCGAGCCATTCAATCCCGACGCCAACCGGGATCAGCGTTTAAACCCTTTGTTTACTACACTGCCTTTGCCACTGGCAAATATACCCCCTATTCCACGGTTATGGATACCCCAGTCAGCTACCGGGATGGGAGTGGGTGGTATTCGCCCAGAAATTATGGAGGTGGTTACGGCGGAGCGATGAGTATTCGTACTGCGCTGGTTCAGTCGCGAAATGTTCCAGCAGTTAAGCTGGGCAGAGCCGTTGGGTTAGATAAAGTGATTGAAGTGTGCCGCACCCTGGGGATTAAAAGCCCCATGGAACCTGTCACCTCTTTACCCCTAGGTGCGATTGGGGTGACGCCCTTGGAAATGGCAGGGGCTTACGCTACCTTTGCCAATACAGGTTGGCATTCTGATCCGACGATCATTGTCCGGGTGACCGATAGTATGGGCAATGTGTTATTAGACAATACCCCGAAACCTCGCCTTGTTCTTGATCCATGGGCATCAGCTTCGCTGAATGCTGTCCTCCAAGGCGTGATTGAAGGAGGAACCGGAACCGCTGCTCAAATTGGACGCCCAGCGGCTGGGAAGACGGGAACAACGAGTTCAGAACGAGATGTCTGGTTTGTCGGATATGTGCCACAATTATCCACGGCGGTTTGGATTGGCAATGATAACTACAGACCGTTAGGGGGTGGGGCGACAGGGGGTGGATTTGCTGCACCAATATGGCGCGACTTTATGAGTCAGGCGTTGAAGGGTGAGCCAGTACGCTACTTTGAACCTGCGTCTAAGTATCCTCGTCCTTAAAACACTGATTTCACGGATTTATTGGAGAGATGGCGGTAGGGGGTGAGAGGTTAGTCACACGGATTACACTGATAGGTTAGTTCTCTATCAACAGGTTAGAGATACCGTAGGGTGGGTTTCGACTTCGCCTGTACGCTACTTTGAACCGGCGTCTAAGTATCCGCGTCCTTAAAACACTGATTTCACAGATTTATTGTCCAGATTTGCGTAGGGAGGTGAGAGGTTAATTCGGGGCTGCTGTTGGGAGTCTTGTGTGAGGCAGGGGATACATTTTTCCTGCTCCAGATGCAAGGATGAGGAGTATTTATGTACCAAAAGCTTGCACCATCCCCGGTAAAAAAATGCTTGAAACCCAAGTATTGTATACCTTCTACATTAATGCAGCAATCCCTAATTAAACTGATGACACTGAAAAGTAAACGGCAGGCTGATTAACTTTTGTAACATTACGCGATCGCACTCAAGGGCAAGGATTTTGTATGTTCCTGAAAATGAACACAGTTATCTTTATTTATGTCCGAAACGAGCGTGTAAGTATTCCACCGGACATGATATGATGCCATTATTGGGTTTCATGTCCACTTTTAGCTGTCCACTGTTTGAGGCGCAAGCTAACCCAGACCATCTGCTTGAGTGGTTCAGGGACTTCTGGGTATAAACCCTCCACAATTTCTTCAAAGGTTTTGATTGATCCGGGATAAACAAAAACAGACCATCCTTGTTTAACGAGACAAGTTAATAAAGCTGACTCCTCAAGCAGGTAGGTTGTACCCAGATACATTTTTTCTGAGTTATAATCGTCTTGCCTATTCCCCGCTTCCACCTGTTCACCTCGATTGAGATATTTCTGGGCAAATGAGTTGACCATGTTTTGAAAAGATTGGTCTTTTTGATAAAGACAGTGGAGTTCCTGGTAATACATCTCAAAGTCTGATTGATTCTCAATTTGCGAAGTCTTTTGGAACTCGAACTTACAACGTCCGGAGTATTGGTTGAACAGGTAACTGTTTTCATCGATAAACTGCTCTCCAGTGCGAATTGCCTCCAAGCGAGCTTCATCTCCTTTCACTCCCTGTCTCACCTCGATTGTCAGTCGGTATATACTATCACAAACTAGGACTAGGCAAGCCGGAAAGTTTTCGCTAATCCATTTGATACAGGCTTCGATGCGCTTAGGATCAACAAAGTTTTTACTGCCAAGGCTGATTCCGAAAACACACTGTTTATATTCAGATAGTGAACTACGTAGACGAGATGGAAAGACTTTAGCTAAACTTGCCTTGTACCCATGAATCTGGGACATTTTTTCTGTAGAATTGGTCAAGTTCAAGCATTTTTTCTTAATGTAAATTGCTTTACCAATTTTAGATTGAATCAGCTTCAACCGCTCTAGGGAAAGCTGATTCCAGTCAAAGTTTTCGATGATTTTTTCTTCATCTCTATGACTATTCATACAATTAAATATTCTTGGGGACTGTCTGGAAGAACGATAACTATTATCCTGAAATCCTGATTCCCTATTTTCTCCACAGTTTTTTCCCAGATATCAAAACAGGATTTTGATAGACTTACTCATAATACAAACCTATCAAAATCCTCTAGATAAAGGTGTTAACCTAAATTAAACGTCTGTCTCAAATAAGGCAAGCCGCAGTCGCTGGGTTGATTCTTCCAATTCAGCCAAGGACTCTAGAGTCACAACAGTACTGCGTTCTATGCCTAAAATCTCTGCTGCTTTAGCCACAGCCGCTTTTTCTTTTTCATGGTAATTACCATCAGCTCGGCTCATCTTAATCGCTTGGTACAACATGGAGCGGCGAAAATTTAGAGGGAAATCATAGCTGATCCCCTTTAATAGATCCTCAATATTGGCTCCCTTCCAATCGAATTGACGTAGGGCTTCGATGTATTCTTGAGGGTCTACTATCAAAAGCTCTTGTTCATCAACATACCACTGGAATTCAGCTTCTCTGAGTTCGCCATCGGCTCCGGCGATCGCCATCAGGGCACCACCATACTTTACTGCCACATCAAAATCAATGGGTTGAGTGATATTGTATCGATGCTTGGCATATTGAGTGGGTTCCAAACTGTTTCCACTACTCATATTTGGCTCCTTTGCTTAGAACATACATTCGGTATTCTATTACCCTTGAGTCATTTGAGCAAGTAAGTCAGGCTAGCTGAATAAATCTCCTGTTGCGATCGCGATCGGTGTACCACCATTGGCGGCAATTTAAGATTATGTTCCATTTGTCAATAGTCTGGTAACCAAAATATACCAATCCGGATAAAGGTTGCTGAGTAAGGAGTTGGCGTTTTTCAGGTTTGAAAAGATTGTGTCTAGTGCATCTCGGCAAAAGTTTCTGGCCACCTTTGTGCAAGCATGGAGAGTAGAGACGTTTCACGGTCACGTCGGTACTACCCCATCTCCCTTGTAGGATCAAGGAAATCTAACTAATAAATGTCCGATGACGCTAACACAGGTTTGGGGTGCTTTACTTATTTTTGTCCTCTGTCCCCTACTGGGTGGACTCCCCCTGATTTCCTGGATTACCTACCTACTCACCAGACGCCAACTCTCTCAAGTCGGTACGGGTAATGTATCTGTCTCCGCTGCGTTCTACCACGGTGGACGTTGGGTGGGTATCTTAGCCGTATTATCAGAAGCTTTGAAGGGAATCGCGGCTGTTTTGCTGGCGGGTTATTTCTTTCCCAGGGAACCCACCTGGGAAATTATTGCCCTGATTATGCTAGTTATGGGGCGCTACTGGATGGGTAAAGGTGCCGGAACCACAAATGTGGTCTGGGGATTTGTGGTGCATGAGTGGCGAGTGGCGTTATTGGTATTTTTAATTGGGGGTATAGGCTTTACGATTATCCGCGATCGCACGACGGGACGTATCGGTGTTTTAGTTCTATTTCCCCTAATTCTGGCGCTGTTGCACCCCCATGATTTCGCTAGAATTGTCAGTGCGATCGCGCTGGGTCTGATTATCGGTTGGATTTATCATAAAATTCCCGATGACTTAGACCTTCCCACCGAACAAGCTAAATCAGAATCTCAATCCGTGTTTCATTTTTTCCGAGGCGATAAAGCGATTATTCCTCTTGAGCGCGAGCTTGAGCCACAACAGGTTGGAGCCAAAGCAGCTACCTTATCCCAGCTTAAACGTTGGGGTTACGCTGTGCCAAAGGGATGGGTCTTACCTCCAGGGGATGATATAGAACCCTTGGTCAAATATCTCCCAGTTTCGGAATCAGAACCCCTGGTTGTCCGTTCCTCTGCTATTGGGGAAGATGCAGCACTCTCGTCAGCCGCCGGACAATATCAAACGGTTTTACAGGTAACCAGCCGTCCGGCTTTACAGGAAGCGATTACCCAAGTCTTAGCCTCTTATCATAACCCCGCCGCCAGAGGGTATCGCCGTAACCGGGATTTGCCAGACACGGCTATGGCTGTCTTAATTCAAAAACAAATTCAGGGCGTCTTTTCCGGTGTCGCATTTAGTCGTGACCCCATCCAGCAACAACAAGACACCGTAGTCATAGAAGGATTACCCGGAGATGCCACCCGCATTGTATCGGGTCAAGTCACCCCAGAACAATATCGAGTATCTTTCCCGGAATCTGGGCTTGTCGGGGCGGGTTTGACTGATAATATTCAGGAACAAACCGATAACTCGACTAAACCCACCCCCCAGGAGGAGTCAGGAAGCAATGTAGAGACGCGCCATGGGGTGTCTGGAAGCGGAGAAACCGCACAAGTTGAAGGACAAGGGGATGTACCCTCAGCGTTAGTCCAAGAGGTGGCTATTTTGGCGCGGGAATTGGAAGACCGCTACCATGGGATTCCCCAAGATATTGAATGGACCTATGATGGTCAGCAATTATGGCTACTGCAAGCGCGACCGATTACCAATCTACAACCCATCTGGACGCGCAAGATTGCGGCGGAGGTAATTCCCGGACTGATTCGACCCCTTACCTGGTCAATTAACCGTCCCCTCACCTGTGGCGTTTGGGGGGAAATTTTTACAATCGTGTTAAAAGAACGGGCGCAGGGATTGGAGTTTAATCAAACCGCTACACTGCATTATGCTCGCGCCTATTTTAATGCTACATTGTTAGGCGATATTTTCCGGCGCATGGGTTTACCGCCAGAAAGTTTGGAATTTCTGACGCGGGGGGCTAAATTTTCTAAACCGCCCCTGAAATCCACGCTGCGGAACATCCCCGGATTATTTCGTCTATTAGGTCGAGAATGGAATTTAGATAAGGATTTTGAGCAAGATTATCAACACCATTTTGCTCCGGCTTTGAGTCAACTGCAAGAACAACCGGTTTGTGAATTATCAGACGCCGAAATTCTGGAACGAGTGAACCAGATTTTATCGGAATTACAACGAGCAACTTATTATAGTATTCTCGCCCCTTTAAGTCTGTCTCTGCGGCAAGCGTTGCTAAAGGTAAAGGATAAAGAATTAGATAATAGCCAAACTCCAGAAATTGCCAGCGTGCGATCGCTAGCCCAATTAGCCCATGATACGCGCCATTTACTAAGTCCCAAACAAATTAATTGTGATAATCGCGCTTCTGTATTTACATCCTTGTCAGAAATTCCCGATGCTCAAAGTGTGTTGGAACAATTCGATCAATTTCTGACACAATATGGCTATCTCAGCGATGTCGCCACAGATATTGCCGTTCCCACTTGGAAAGAAGACCCGCGACCGATACGGCAACTCTTTGCTCAGTTTTTATGCGATCCTCCCCCAGCGACTAAACCACCCAAGCGTCAGCGATGGAAAGCAGAAGTGGTACAGGCGCGTTTGAATCTAAAAGGGCAAGTGACTGAAGTATATTCGCAATTTTTAGCCCAATTGCGTTGGAGTTTTGTGGAACTGGAAAAGCATTGGTTAGAGTCAGGTTTACTATCTGAGGCTGGGGATATTTTCTTCTTAGAATTTGCGGAAATTCAGCGTCTAATGGCTGAAACAGATGGGGTTTTGCGAGAGGAACTTCCAAGATTGATTAACTATCGGCGATCGCTCTTAGAGGAGCATCGTCAATTAGTCAGTGTACCTCCCCTATTCTATGGCAATCCTCCCGCCGTTTCCTTGCTGATGCAAACCCAATCCGAACCCGCTCAACAGCGTCTTGTGGGAATTGGTGCAAGTGCTGGACAAGTGGAAGGTTGGGTTAGAGTTTTAGATAACTTACAATCAGTTCCAGAAATTGACCGCCAAACGATTCTGGTTGTCCCTTATACTGATTCGGGTTGGGCACCCTTATTGGCGCGTGCAGGCGGCTTAATTGCTGAGGTGGGAGGGCGGCTATCTCACGGCGCGATCGTGGCGCGGGAATATGGAATTCCAGCGGTAATGGATATTCATAACGCGACTCAGATGTTCCGCAATGGTCAACGGGTAAGGATTGATGGACAATCCGGAATCGTAGAGGTTTTGGAGTGAGGATAACTCTCATTCTGCTTCCCACGACTTCCTATGTGGGAAAGCGAGAGGATCAATCTTTGACATCCTCCCCAACTTACTTCGTTGAAGTTGGGGATTCCCAGTATCGCTACGGAGACTTCCTGGTTCGCGGACACTTACCTAGGTCAATGACCCCCGGCAGTACGTCTGGCCAGGCAATTTCAGGTACGGCTTGCCCAGTCGCACCTACACCTCGAATCATCACAACTTGTGCCGCAGCTACATCTCTATCCGTTGTATATCCGCACTCATGGCAACTGTGAATTCTTACTGATAAATCCTTCTTGCCTGTGTGTGTTTTACAACGAGGACATTGCTGCGACGTATAATCAGCGTCTACCTTGGCAAAGTAAACTTGTTCTTTCCAACAAACCCATTGCAAAATATTAATAAACTGACCAAAGCCAGCATCCAAGGTATGTTTTCCTAGCATCCCTTTCGCCCAAGTCTTGAAGTTAAGATCTTCAACAAATACCATTCCGGCATTTTGGACTAGGTGATGAGCTAGTTTAAAATGAAAGTCTTTTCGAGTGTCGTGAATTCCTTGGTGTAATCTAGCAATCTTTTGGTTAAGTTTGCGCCAATTTTTAGACCCTTTCTTCTTGTGCTTCAATCGGCGTTGTAGCAATTTCAGCTTACGGTGCAATGAATCAAAGAATCGAGGTCTAGCGATTAACTCACCATCAGAGGTTGCCAAAAACTTTTCTAACCCTAAGTCAATCCCGATAGGATGACCATGAGGCATTGCATCAGGTATTTGTACATCACACTGTAATGACAGCATGGTAAAATACCCAGAAGCTTTTTTAACGATGCGAACCTGCTTTAAGGTAAACCCGTCTGGAATTGGGCGGGATAACCTCATTTTGACCCATCCCAACTTAGGCAGCTTAATTAAGTCTCCCTTGACAGGATTAGTCTTAAACTGAGGGAACACAAAGGAACGCATCCTTCCTGGTTTTTTGAATCTAGGAAAACCCATCCCTTTGCGTCTCATATCAAGAAACGCGGTTTCAAGCTTTCTCAACACCTGTTGTAAAACCTGAGCATTTACTGATTTAAGGTCAGGATTGTTTTTCCTTGCCTCTGTTAAAGACTTAGCTTGGTTGTTGTAGTTAGGAAATGGCGCATCGGCAGGTATAATGTATTCAGCAATCAGGGAACAGGCGTTAACATCAGACTTTCGAGAATTAAGCCAATCCTTTCGTTCACGCAAGGCGTAATTCCAAACCTTACGGCAAACTTCTAAATAACGCTCAATTGCCGCTACTTGTTCAATTGTTGGCTCAATCTTGTACTCGTAAGTTAATGTCAACACACGTCTTACCTCCTTTCTACAAAGAATATTCTATTTTGTAGAAGAAAGCAATACCTCTTTAAATTCAATCGGGGTTGACCAGATTGAATTTACCTTGGGGGAGTCCAATGTACCCCCACCCTACTTCACTCCGTTTCGTTGAGGATGGAGTTCTATAGCTCCCCCAATCCCCCACGTTTTGATAGAATTTCCTGAATCTATGAGTATTATGGGGTAAATGTAGATGCACCCCAGACATAAAACATAACCCAACTCGTTCAGGATGGGATGAGGGGTAATACCCCCACCCCCCCGACAGGAAAATTCAGGTTCTAATAAGCTGACAACTACCAGACTGCTATGGCTCGCAAAAAAAAATCCAGCCGCAAAAAAACCCATATCGAATCTCTGACACCGAATGTTCCTGAAACGTCAGAGACATCCGAATCCACAGAAACAATTGAGGAATCAACCCAAAACACCACTGAGGTTAATCCTCCTCCCACTGAGGAGTCAACCCACAGTTCTGACCTAGCCCGTCCTCCAGCGGCAGAAAAAAAACCCGAGTCACCCCAGAGTTGTGCCCCAGCCAGCCCTCCAGAGGCAGAAAAAAAAACCGAGTCAACCCAGAGTTGTGCCCCAGCCAGCCCTCCGGCGGCAGAAAAAAGACCCTATATAGTCATTAAACCCAAACCTATCCCCGCCAAATTAATTGAAAAGCAACCGCCACCCCCTCCGGTTACAGAAGCGACAAACAAAGCAGGCGAACTGTTTCAAAAAGGCGACCAGATTACGGTAAAAGCACCTTGGGGCGGTGAAGCGACAGCAGAAATTGTAGACTTTTATCAAACCCATAGTGGCAAGATTTGGGCGCAATACAATCCCCTAGACTCTCAACCGAACTGGACTTGGCATAGCGGATGTATTCGCACCAATATTTTGGAGAAAGCGACGCAAACCGCTCAAGAATGATGAAAAACTACTGAAAGATTGTTCGCAGGCATCGGGTAGATTTGGTGCAAGACTAGATGTTGATCTTGGGTTATTGCCACAACATGCTCAAGGTCACGCACGCCCCAGTCTGGGTTGGACGCCTGCAACGAGGCATCAAAAGCAGCATTGCTAGCAGCAGTATGCTGTCCATTGCGCTTGAACGGGCCATATAAATAGAGAATGCCCCCTGGAGGAAGCAGGCGACTCGCCCCGGCTATCAGTCCCAAGCAAGCTGACCAGGGGGCGATGTGAATCAGGTTAATGCTGACTATCGCATTTAATGGTGAGGTTTCCCAATCCACAGGCGCATCCTTCTCCACAGACCAAACCGGTGTGTGCACGTCAATATCTAGGGGCGGGTAAAGATTATCAGCAGCTTCGCCAGCAGACCATGCGGCAATACTGGCACGCATCTGAGGATTGGGATCAGAAGGTAACCATTGACGTGGCTTTAGACGTGGGGCAAGGAAAATGGCATGTTCCCCTGTACCACTACCAACTTCTAAAACTGTACCTTTTGCAGGCAGCACGCGCCGTAGAATCTCCAGAATCGGTTCGCGGTTGCGTTGGGTGGCAGGTGCGTATTGCCGTTCGTCGTCCGTTTTACTCATAATTTATTCTTATCGATTAGACTGGTTTAATGTCTAGCACTTACCCGGTTCCTTATCTGTTGCGTGAGCAGGGCAGGAGTCGGCATCAGTAAGGCTGAAGGTGAGCATCGGGCATTAGCTCCTCTGGGAAAAGCCAAAGCTTGTCAGAGAAATTAGCTCAGGGCGCGATCGCGAGGGTAGTGTTTGTAACGCTTAGTTTATAAGCATCCGGGTCTTTGGCGCGTCGAAATTTATTGTTTTATCAGTTAAAATAATATATACAAAGAACAGCTAAGGGTAAACACAGCCAGAGTCACTGACCCCACGCTGACCGATACAAGCGGTACAGCGCCGGCTTGAGGGATGACCTTTAAGCCTTTCTAGAGCTTACTAATAACTCGCTCAACCACAGATCCTCTTACTCAAGAGGATAGATTGGGTCTTGTGTTAACCCTTATACCCTAGCAGCTCACCCTGTTTAAAGTTGTAGGAAAGCCAAGTATCTGTAAAGCTGAGTGACTAGACTGACAAACTATCAGGATTGAGTTAAGCCAACAGAACAACGTTTAACTTGATTCTGTAGATGTTGCCTTTGGGTAGCGTCCAATCAAACAACATCTTTCCTACTTTATTTGAGTTAACCATCTTATCGCAATCGATTTAAAAATGCTGCAATCGGAATAAGCTGCTAAATTCCGGATAAATTCGGCATTGGGGTGCTGTGATCTACCGATTGGTACGCTATCCGACTCAAGCCCCCTTATGCGAGATTTGTTATGAAAACGATTAAAGCAACTAACTCAGAAAAACAAACCCGTCAAAACAGTGCCATCCAACCCCGTCTAGTTCTGCAAGCCATTGCCTTTACTCTGATTTTGTCCTTTAGTGCGGATTATCTATCACCCAATAATAAAGGAATGATCAATCAGTCTACTCAGGCAAATTCTCAGTTATCTGCGGCGATTGGTCATATCGTTTTGCAACATGCATCGCAGCATACGCGAGTGCCTTCTTCTAAACTCGACCTAGTGGATGTGCAACCCCATACCTGGTCTGATAATTGTCTAGGATTGGCTGAGGAAAAAGCCTCTTGTAAGCCAATGCCTGTCTCTGGATGGCAAGTGGCTGTTGCCAATGGACAACGCCGCTGGATCTATCGCACGGATGCTTCCGGTTCCGTGGTTAAATTAGAACGCAGTAACCTTGATCCCAATAACTAAGTAGGTTAGCACGATTGAACGGGTTAGGGTTGTCATTCGTCATTTGTCAGGGCGGGTTTAGTCACATCCCTGGTGAGGAAAGAAACGATAATAGTAAAACCCGCCCCTACACATCGGTCAGGGCGGGTTTTGAATAAACGTTGCCATCAATAGCTGGCACTGGCATCACATAAACCCGCCCCGACAAACCATGCCAGACTAGCGAAGCAAAGGATCAACACTCAAAACTTAAAACTTCCCCAGGGTGAATCCCTATCTAATCAGAGACTTCCCAATCCGCTGAAATCTCAGGCGATCGCGCAGGCAGAGGAAAGAGTGCCTGAAACGCCGCCTGACGCTGTGGTGAGGGTTCTGAGGCGTTGTTCCACAGGGTTTCGTAGAAAAAGAACGACACTCCAGCAAATCCCCGTTGACGCACGGCGGCTACTTGGTTTTGAATTTGCGATAAAGAAATTGGCTTATTTTTTAAACCCGCTAAAATACCGATCCCCACAGGAATATGACGTCGCGCCGCCTGCACTTCCGGCTGTTCGAGTTCTGAAATAAACCGATCAAAGTCATCGCGATAAATCTGTACAATTAATTCTTCGACTAAACCACGGCGTTCCCAGGTATACCAATCGGCTAGAAAGAATTCATATGAAAAACGTTGAGGATTAGGAGAAAGGGAGATAATCACATCCGACTTTTGCGCTTTAATCGCTTTCCAAAGCTGGGTTAAGTAGTTTGTAATTTTGTTTGCCCGCCAGCGCACCCATTCTGGGTTTTTGGGATCACGGGGAGGTGATTGACCTTGATGCTCTTGTTGATAAAGCTTAATTGTCAAGGGATCATAGCCAAAATCAGAGGGCAAGCCGAAGTGATCGTCGAATTGAATCCCATCGATGTCATAGTTGTTGACTAACTCGACTACTAAATCCTGGATAAACTGCTGCACTTGAGGATTAAAGGGATTGAGCCAGACGCGATCGTGACTTCCTTCTTGCCAAATTTTCACACCTTGGCGATTTTGCGTCAGCCAATCGGGATGACGTTTGGCTAACTCCGAGTCAGCCGGTGCCATAAAACCAAATTCAAACCAGGGAATCACCCTTATATCCTTTTGATGGGCTTGCTGGATGATTTCTTTGAGCATATCTCGTCCTTGGGTGCCCCTATCGGGATCAGGGGATTGATCTAGGGGAGTCACAAGCCTCACCGCCCGCCCAATTTCCCGCTGGGCAACTTGACTAGGGTAGAGGGTATAACCCCAGTTCCAAACGGTAGGATAGACGGTGTTGAAGTTGAGTTGCTCTAGGCGTTGAATGGCGTCGGTAATTCCTTGAGTAGAAAATAAGACTTGGCTATCAATATTCGTCAGCCACACCCCTCGTAACTCTGCTTGAGCCGAATTGGGGACTTGAGTATCGACTTTGGCAATGTACTGGGAGGGGATCAACTCGGCGGTTTGAGTGGCTTGGCACAAAAAAGCAGCAATTTCAGCCCGACTGGCATTTTGGTTCGGCTTGAAGGTTTGTACGGTGGGATAATTGACCACAAGCTGGTTTTCTACAGCGGCTGCGATCGCGCCTTGGGAATAATTGGGAATCGCTTTAGCATCCTCAAATGCTGATGTCAAGGTTTCAATGGCAGGTTGCTGGGGAACATACTTCAACCCACTGGCTAAGGATACTAAGGCTTGCACACGGGGGATCGGTTGATTGGGTTGGAATAGTCCGCCCGGATAGCCCGCTAAAAACCCAGTTTGATAGGCTTGGCGAATCGCCTGACTTGCCCAGTGTTGAGTTGGCACATCGGCAAATTTTCCGCCCGTGCGTATCTCTGGCGCATCCGGAAATGCTTGACCCAGCATGGCAGCAAATTCAGCCCGGGTGACGGGGGAATCGGGTTTAAAATGACCATCTGGGTAACCGCGAATAATCTGCTGCTGTGCTAGCTTTTCAATGCACGATTGCGCCCAATTTCCTTGGATATCACTCAGCCGCGTTTGAGCATAAGCTAGGGTGGGCAGCCATAAGGCTAAGCACAAGCCAAATATAAATAGAAATATTAACCAAGCCTGATGCCCAAAAGCACGGCTAAACGCAATTAGCCCATTGGCAAAGGCGGTCAATAAAGTTTTGACAAATTGTTTCATAAAGTAGCAAGTCTAGAGATATCACTATTGAGAGGCTGCACCCCTTACTGATCAGGAATGACTGGCTGGGCTAGGTAAAGGTTGCCAAAGATACTTGTCGCCCAAGGCTATCGGATGAGGAATGAGGGAATCGTTTTGAATTTTGAAACTCTGACTGATTCGGAATGTTGATCGGGAGATTTTTGTATTTTTTGCGACAAACATTTCTGCGTTCTTGGTGAATGACATGGTGAATTGGCACAATATTTTAAGTTTTGCAACATTTTTCGACTGGGGTACTCTCCAGACTTACCCAAAAATTTCACATTTAAAGTGTATCTTGTGAGTAATACTGTCTTCAGGTCAGGAATCTTAGCTGCTCTCCCCTTATGCTCATGATTGCCCCAGGCGCTTTTAGGATAAAGATCCCATTACGGCTGAACCCATCTCCATCGGCTAGGTTAACAAAACTGGGCGTTAGATGAGTAGAACGGTTCAGGGCAACAAGACGGGAGAGGAGGGGGTGGAAAGGTGCAGGGGAGATTGAGCTAGTTAGCCTGCCATGGGGCACTAGAGACTTCCACCCTAGCCCAGGGAATCTGAACTGGATGGAAGTTTTAAGTTTTATTACAATTGAACGGATTAGGAGACCCACACCCTGTGGTTCTCTATCGGTTCATACTCATTCATCCATCCCCTAAGATTTATTAGAAATTAGGAAGTGGGATTATTTTTTATTTAAAAGTAAAAAGAATGCCACCGGAAAATTTAGATAAAATCCAAGCATTCAAATTAGGACAAACTGTCAGCATTTTCCTATGACTGATATAGAAGCACAAGCTTTCAACGCCAATAACGGACAATCTCTGAGAAAGCTTGCCAGAGCGATTGTTATGTCCCAAGGTCACTTTGCCCTGATTTTGGTATGCTGCAAGTTTTCACCCCAACCGCTATGCGTACTAAACCAGTTGCAAGAACTCTCTTCACTTCCTATTCAAGGTGTGAGGTTGCATCCCTCAGTAGATACTCTGTTTACGGCAATCCTCACAGCATTGGATGAACCACCACCACCTGCTTTAGTCGTCTTTGGTCTTGATTCGGTGGTTGCTGTTGATCAAGTATTGAGTGCGACTAATCTCGTGCGTGAGGAGTTTCGCAAACAGTTTCCTTTTCCACTCGTTTTGTGGATCGATGATAGAATTTTGCAAAAGATGATTCGATTAGCTCCTGATTTTAAAAGTTGGGCAGCGAATCCCATTCGGTTGGAATGCTGCAACCAGCGAGCTTTTTATCAAGCTTACAAGATGGTTTGCGCTCATGTGAAATAACAAATAAGCTCAGAATGTGATTTGACATCCTCCCCACCCTACTTCACTCCGTTTCGTTGAGGATGGAGTTCTATCGCTCCCCCAATCCCCCACGTTTTGATAGCAACCGCCATAGCGGTTAGGAGACATCATTTATGTAGAGACGCGCTTTTGAAGCGTCTCTACTTCGGGTGACGGCTGTGGTTACACGTCCACAAAGCGTGCAGTAGACTAAAAAGCAGATACCAATTACTGCCTTGGAGCCTTCTTTTACTAGTCTCTAAACGCTTTCGGCAGCAAGCTGCTTTGGTAGATAACCCAACTCTTCCAGTTTTTGCAGCACTTTGGCAACACTCTCCGATAACTCTTCCTGATCAGTACGGCATTCCACTTCTGGGTTGAGGGGGGGTTCGTAAGGATCGTCAATTCCGGTAAACCCTATAATTTCTCCAGCGCGGGCGCGTTTATATAATCCTTTGACATCTCGTTCTTCACAAGTTGCCAGAGGAGCATTAACGTAAACTTCTAAAAAATCACCAATTTTTTGGCGTACCTCTTCTCGAATCTCACGGTAGGGCGAGATAGCCGATACCAAGACAACTACACCATTGCGGGTAAGTAGGTGGGAGACAAAACCGATGCGACGGATGTTCTCGTCGCGGTCTTCTTTGCTAAAGCCCAATCCTTTGGTAAGATTCTGGCGAACGATGTCGCCATCTAACACTTCTAGCTTACATTCCTTGTCTTGCAAGGTTTTGGCTAATGCTTGGGTAATCGTGGTTTTACCCGCACCACTTAGACCCGTGAACCATATTGTTACACCGCGCTGATTCATAATTATTTCTGTCGCTGTCCTAAAACCTAATGTAAGTACAACTGATCCTGTTTTCTCAGGTGAAACACTAATCGTCAAGCTTCTGTTTTCTGGAATAACAGATTGTTTGCTGATCAGGCTTAGATTTTAACCTAAGTTGAATGTCACTGACTGGTATGCTGGTGGGCAATGCCCACCCTACGGTAGCTCAAGGGTTTTGGCGCTCCCAAAATGCACGCTTTTGAGTGCTATTCAACCTAAGTTCAGGATTGACAATAGTTTAACTCTGTTGTGCCAAAAGTCTCCTCTGATCAAAGACGCGCCAGGGCACGTCTGGAACATGGCTTCTCCTGCTTCTCTGGTTTCGCCGCGATCGCAACAACCGAAAACGTTTTGAGGGATTTACAATTGAGAGGCGCATATTGCTGCACCAATTAGCCCAACTTGGGAGTTCATCACAATATGAACCGGAACCTTTTCCAACAGGGGACTAACCCGACCTTTTTCCGTAAAGGTTCGCACAAAAGTACCATCCTGCATCAAGGGCAAAATCTTAGCCGCAATCCCGCCAGCAATATATAACCCCCCGTAGGGTAAGAGTTTGATCGCCAGATTCCCTGCTTCAGCACCATAGGCTTCCACAAACATTTTTAAAGTCTGTTCACTGAGGCTATCGCTCTTTTGCAACGCCGCTTTAGAAATCTCCGCCGCCGGATCAACGGTTTTCTCACTGCGTCCCATTTCTCCTTCCCAGGTTCTGACAACTTGGGCAATTTCTGGGGATTCGTGGGCAAATTGCCGATCTCTCAAAAACTGGTAAATGGCGACAATTCCTTGACCGGAAACGACTCGTTCGGCGGAAATGCGCTGGATATCGTATTTCTCGCGTAAATATTGTAAAAGTTGGAACTCCAGTTCAGTGCGGGGGGCAAAATCAGCATGTCCGCCCTCAGAGGGAAAAACCTGATACCTGTCCTGGTTCTGAATCAGAAATCCTTGTCCTAAACCTGTACCCGCACCGAGTAGCGCAATTGGCGCCTCGGATTGGGGAGTAACCGATTGTAGAGTACATACATCGTCCGAGTCTAAACCGAGAATCCCGTAACCAACCGCCGCAAAATCATTGATTAGAGTGACTTTGGCGATTGCGAGTTCTTCCTCTAAGCGTCTGGCGTCCAGTACCCACGCCAAATTGGTCAGGTTGGAGGTATCGTTGACTACAGGACCTGCGATCGCAAAACAGGCTTTTTCGATGGTCAGTTTCCGCTGTAGCTTTTGTCCCGCTTCCGATACAAACCTCTCGACGAGAGGTACTAAGTCTGGGAAATCACGGCTAGGATAACGGGTTTCATGGAGAACCTGCAACAATTGAGAGTCTTTTTCCTCCACCAGTCGCAAAATCGTTTTAGTCCCGCCGATATCTCCTGCCAGTATTAATGTCATAGAATCTTAACTTTAATTAAATCGAATTACCTTCTCAGTTTGACTGAGGTGGGATGTATCCCCGTTGAGTTCCATCACCCATTTTTCCCCATGACCCACGAGTTTGACTAAACAGCATAAAGCCGCGTTCACTTCGGGTTGACCCCCAACTAATCCCCAGGTCGCACCGACGACTGAGGCACCATGACCTACCAATAAGATATCGTCTGTGAATTCTGTGGTCAGTCGGCGTGCTGTTTGAGCGGTGCGTTCTAGCACCTTCTCGTTGGTTTCTGGATAGTGAGCGATGACGCGGGAGGTATAACCCGAATCAATACAGGGAAAGCGCTTTTGCATTTCCTCAACAGACAGTCGTTCTGGCTCTGTTTTCATCCATTCCGGATTCAGCCATTCACTCAAACCCGCCTCTATCTTAATGGGTAAGTCCAGAATCTGAGCGATTTGGTTCGCTGTTTGTACCGTTCGCAAAAACGGTGAGGCGAAAATATGCTTAATCGTCTCACCGCGTAACCGTTGACCTAATTCCTTGGCTTGACCAACGCCATCTTCCGATAAAGGGGGATCATAAGGACGTTGAGCTGTGTTAAACCACTCCGGGTTAACGAAGTCGAGGCGATTTCCGTGTCGGGCAATCCAGACGGTTTGAGTCATGACATAAATAACCGATAATACAAAAAATCTAGGAAAACCGCTCGCTATAGCGCCATAGCACATCAAGAACCTGCGCTCTTGCTCTCTAACAAGGGCGGGTTTAGTCAGGTTAGAGGTTTTCTCCAAAACGTTATCAGTAAAACCCGCCCCTACAACGGTGCACCCCTGCCTTCCTGTTCTAGATGAACGGTTTTTGATTAAGATATGTTACAATATTTAACGAAGTGTTGGATTGTGGCAGATAACTTATGAAATAGGCAGAGGCAAAAACAAAGAAATCGGATAGCCAGCCCTAAATTGGGGTTATGGATGGGGAATTTGACTTACTCTGTTCATCCAAGTTTCGAGTTTTCTAATCAATCTATTCTCCCGCTATTGAAATAAAAATTAACATTTCTCTCATAGAGAAGCGTTCACCCAAGCCTGAGGTGAACCCTCCTGAAAAGGAGCTTAGTTGCTTGAACTTCACTCATGATATAGCGATCGCTATGAAAACTGCTCAGACCTCTACAGACCTTGTCCGGACTTACCTCCAAGAAATTGGTCGTGTACCCCTATTGACCCACGAGCAAGAGATATTATATGGAAAACAAGTACAGCGTTTAAATGCCCTAGAGCAAATCAAAGAGTCGCTGTTTGAACAATTGGGTTACGAACCAACGCTGTGTGAGTGGGCGAAAGCCTCGTCCCTATCGGAAACTGAGTTAAAAGGGTGCATTAGGGCGGGTCAAGTCGCTAAGCGCAAAATGGTAGAAGCCAATTTACGTCTGGTGGTTTCCGTGGCGAAGAAGTATATCAAGCGCAATGTAGACTTGCTGGACTTGATTCAGGAAGGTACGATTGGTATGCAACGGGGTGTAGAAAAATTTGACCCGACCAAAGGGTATCGTTTCTCCACCTACGCCTACTGGTGGATTCGCCAAGCCATTACCCGTGCGATCGCAGAAAAAGGACGAACGATTCGCTTACCAATCCACATCACAGAAAAGCTCAACAAAATCAAAAAAGCCCAGCGCCAACTCTCCCAGCAGCTAGGGCGTGCAGCCACTATGTCGGAATTGGCGACAGAATTAGACCTGACACCAAAGCAAGTCCGGGAGTACCTGGAGAAAGCGCGTCAACCTCTGTCATTAGATCTGCGGGTTGGCGATAATCAAGATACGGAACTCGGAGAACTGCTCGAAGATAGCGGACCTTCGCCAGAAGATTTTGCCACCTATTCAGCCATGCAAGTCGATCTGGAGAAGCTGATGGCGGATTTGAGCGAGCAGCAACGTGAGGTATTAATGCTACGCTTTGGTTTAGTCGATGGTCAACCCATGACACTCGCCAAGATTGGCGATCAACTCAAAATCAGCCGTGAACGAGTCCGACAAATTGAACGGGAAGCCCTGTCTAAGCTTCGCAAGCGCCAAGCCGAAATGCGCGAATATATTGCAGTCAGTTAGTTTGTCTTATGTCTTATGTTTTGTGGGACAACCCAATAGGTGAGGTTCGGTTCCAACTACCTGATGATCAAAAGTCCCTTGTTAAATTAAATTACAGATAGAGAGCTATTGCTCGGAGGTAAACGGTGAACAACCAATCTGATCGTGACCCAGAATTTTTTGACGGCAATGGAGACAATAATCTTTTGTGGGAGTACGTACAATCCCTGAGTCCAGAAATCGTTTCCCATTTATCCAAACCCACCTCGGCTGATGTGTTTCAGGTCATCGAACGTAATGTGGTGGGATTGTTGGGGAATATTCCTTCAGACCACTTTGATGTCACCATTAATACTAGCCGCGAAAATCTCGGACGTTTATTAGCCTCAGCAATGGTTAGTGGTTATTTTCTACGTAACGCTGAACAACGCATGACGTTTGAAAAGTCTCTGCAAAAGACCGATTCCTCCGGCAGAGAGTAAGCTGTGAAGTAAAGGATACGATTGGTCACTTAACTAGGGGAAAAACCCCTCCCTAGAAGTCTAGACCTCTGAGTCAGGGCGGGCGCGAGTTACATCTAGAATCAGGCGTTAATGGATTTAGGGGCGACTATCTGTACTCCCAAAAACCCCGATTGTTCCCATTGTCCTTGGCAAAGTCACTGTCAGGCGTACAATCTAGGTATTGCATCTAAGTTACCCATGCGTGAAGCCTCTACGCCCTTACCTCACAAAATCATTGGTGTTGCCGTTATTCGGAATGACCAAGGACAAATTTTAATTGACCGCCGCCCTGCTCAAGGGTTACTGGGTGGATTATGGGAGTTTCCTGGCGGCAAAATTGAGCCAGATGAAACTGTGACAGACTGTATTAAGCGGGAAATTCGGGAAGAATTAGGAATCGAGATCGAAGTAGGCGATCGCGTAATCACGGTTGATCATGCCTATAGCCATTTTCGGGTGACGTTGATGGTTCATCACTGTCGTCATCTGTCTGGTGTCCCCCAAGCCTTAGAATGTGATGAAATCCGTTGGGTAACTCTAGAGGAAATTGACCAGTTTCCGTTCCCCAAGGCTAATAGTCAGATTATTGCGGCATTACGTCAAGAGACTGAGGGCTAATTCAGCTATTCATATCATATCCTGATGATTGCCCATAATTGCAAGGCTTTAACAGCAAAGGTTTCAGGCATTTTCCTTGGTGTTCAACCAGACATGATATCATTACTATTCAATACTATTCAATTAAAATTCACAGTAGGAAGCACTACAACAAGAAGGAAAAGGAAGCCATTCCTATGACTCTCAAAGAGCTAAAACAACATCTGTTAGCCCTAAGTCCGTCTGAAAAGGTAAAAGCCATTCAACTACTAGCTCAGAGCTTGGGTAATACTTGGCAAGGAATCAAGAAAACTCCTGGTGTTTGTGGTGGAGACGCTCGTATCACCAATACTCGAATTCCGATTTGGGTTCTCGTGGAAGCTTGTCGCCTTGGATATAGTGATTCTGATCTCCTGAAGAGCTATCCAACCCTTTCTGCCGTCGATATAGCCAATGCTTGGGCTTATGCACAAGCCTACCCTGATGAAATTGAATGCGCCATTCAACGCAACGAAGCGGCATAGTTTATGGCACGTTTTTATGCCGATGAGCAATTTCCTTTCCCGGTAGTGGAGTTATTACGCAATTTAGACCATAACGTTTTGACGGCTCAGGAAGCGGGTAATGCCAATCAAGGAATTCCCGATGAAGCCGTGCTTGCGTTTGCTATCTCTCAAGAGCGGGCAATTCTGACAATCAACCGAGATGATTTCATCCATCTGCATCGTCTCGATCCTAATCATTTTGGCATTGTTGTTTGTACCAACAATCGCAATTGGGAAGAGTTTGCCGTTCGGATAGACGAAGCGGTTACACGAGAGGAACCTTTGCGGGGAAAGTTAATTCGTGTCGTGCGTCCTGCCAGTTGAAGCTAGAATTTTATCCTTTATAAAGTTTAGCACACGCTTGTCCGGAATACCCATTAATTTTCAACTTTCGTTATCATAACCCTGAATACTAAATTGATTAACTTACACAAAAAGCTTTTTTAATATTTGCTCTTGGCTTCCTATGATTACTTTTTGGGATTATTTTTTAAGTAGTGTTTTAAGAAATTTACTATGATTGAACAATCATAGTAAATTTCTGTAATCCAATTCAGGTTACTGTAAAGTTACATACAGCAAACTACATCAGAGATTTTAAGTACCTCTTTACCAAAGTGGCGAATAGATGCAGCACGGATTTCATCTAATTTGATACGTGCGTCTTCTGGTAACAAAGCTTCTTCAAGTGGGTTGTGATGAATAAAATTACCAGAAATTTCCTTGGAAAATGCCATCCAATTGTGGGTAAACCACAAGCAAACGTGCCAGAAGTGATCTGCCTCAAACGAAGGGATAAAATACTGTGCTTCATCAGCTACGCATAGATACATAAAATGCCGGAAGTCTTCTACAGCTTTTTGTACATCTTCGCTAGGATACTCTTTTTGAAACCGCCGCATTTCCGCACTAAAGTCCCAGGCTTTAATTTTTGCAAGTAGCTTAGCATTCTCAGGTAACTCAGACAAATTAGTGTGACGAGGTTTCAATACGACTGCTGCTGTCATTTTATGCTTCTCCTTCTCAATGGACGATATTAAACAGTCTGACGATATTTTTTCATAATATACTTTATTTCTGATTTACAAAGTCATAAAAAGCCTAGATAAGTATAGACTTGAATAAGTATTGTATAGTATGAATTAGTAAAAAAAGTATAATTTAGTCGCAAAAAGTTGCTAAAAGTTTAAAAAAGTAGTAAAATAACCCCAAATAAATATGCGGCTCGCCGATGGATGTCCAAGAAGTTCTCAACTGGGCTGATGAATTAGTGTTTACCAAAACGGGAAAACACTTAAATAATCTGCAACAGGCGGTGTTAGCTGGGGTCTGGAATAGTCGAAAATACAGAGAAATCGCGGATGACTATCACTGTACTGAAGCGAATGTAAAAAGAGTAGCGGGCAGTTTATGGCAACTGATATCAGAAGAATTGGACGAACAAGTTAATAAATCGAACTTCCGCGCTACAATGGAACGTTATTATATTTCTAATTCTAATGTTGGTGATTTTGCACAGAGTAAATTTTGGGGAAGTAACATCAATCTCTGTAGAGAAAATCGGCATCCTGACGAAACTATACAAAACCGATCGCGCCCCTCAAACGCCACCAGTACCCAACCTGAAAAACGCCATGATTTAACCGAAGCACCGGAATGCGATCGCGTCTACAACCGCACCACAGAACTAACCACCCTCAAACAGTGGATACTCCAAGAAAAAATCCGCATCGTCACTATCTTTGGATTGCCTGGTATCGGCAAAACCACCCTTGCTAGAGAACTCGTAGAACAAATTAAAGATGATTTTGATTATATCCTCTGGCGCAACTGTACTGAAACTCTGACGCTGAAATGCCTACAAACTAACTTAATTCAGTTGTTTTTCCAAGATAGAGAAACCAAACTCCCCTCCCTAATTGACTATCTGCGATCGCATCCATGCCTAATCATCATCGACGATCTCCAAGAACTATTTACCCCTGGAGAATTAGCAGGCACATATCTGCCAGACTGTGAAAATTACAGCAAATTCTGGCAACAAATGGCGCGAACACCTCACCACAGTTGCTTCCTCCTCATGAGTTGGGAAAAACCCACAGAAATTGCCATCTTAGAAGGAGAAAACCGCCACTGCCGCACGTTACAACTTGGTGGTTTGGCAGAGTCAGCGGCGGAACTATTGACGAATAAAGGGTTAACCGATGATGATAAATGGTTAGAACTTATCAAACGGTACAGTGGCAATCCCTCCTGGTTAAATATAATCGCCTCTACCATCCAAGATTTATTTAACGGTAGCGTTAATCGCTTCTTATCCTATCCCAGTCTATTTCTGGGAGACTTAGAACCCAGATTGCAGGCACAGTATCAACGGTTATCTGAATCGGAGAAAATGGTAATGCTTTGGTTAGCGCACCAAAATGCGGCAGACATTTCCCACAAACCCGCAGAATTAGCATTGTCTGACGCCGATTTTTTGAAGGCGGTACAGTCTTTGAGAAAACGGGGTTTAATTGAAAAAATAACCGATAACGGAGAATCGCTGTTCGCTGTTCAAGCTTTAGTTAAAGCGTATGTGAAAGAGATATAGACTTGCATTCTCCTAACCGGGCGCCTGTGTCGGGGTTCACTTTCACGACTAGCTTTTCGGTTGCACAAGGGATGTGACTCGCGCCCTTACTACGAACGGGAAGGGCTCGCATCCCTTACTAGGAACTACGAACAAAACCGCAAACCGCGATAAACTAAACCAGAGAGCATCTAGAGTAACCACAGTTGAGTTGTCATGACCAATCGCCTTGCCCAATGCCAAAGCCTTTATCTGCGTAAGCATGCGGAAAATCCTATCGATTGGTGGCCTTGGAGTGATGAAGCGTTATTCACCGCCAAGGCAGAAAATAAGCCGATTTTCCTGTCGATTGGTTACTCAAGCTGCCACTGGTGTACGGTAATGGAAGGGGAAGCTTTTTCTGATCCAGCGATCGCGCAGTACATGAATGCTAATTTCTTACCGATTAAGGTAGACCGCGAAGAACGCCCGGATATTGATAGCATTTATATGCAGGCGTTGCAGATGATGACCGGTCAAGGGGGTTGGCCCCTAAATATCTTTCTGACGCCAGATGATCGAGTTCCCTTTTACGGTGGTACTTATTTCCCTGTCGAACCACGCTATGGGCGTCCGGGCTTTTTACAGGTATTACAAGCAATTCGCCGCTTCTATGATGTCGAAAAAACCAAGCTGCAAAACTTTAAAGCAGAAATTCTTGGTCATCTGCAACAGTCGGTTATCCTCCCCGCCTCAGGACAACTCACGGCTGAGTTACTCCACCAAGGGATGGACAAGACTATCCAAATTGTGGCTAGTGGGAGTTATGGACCAAGTTTTCCCATGATTCCTTATGCGGATTTAGCATTACGGGGAATTCGCTTCGACAAGACGACAGAGGTTGATGCTTACCAAGCTTCGCGATCGCGTGGGTTAGACTTAGCCAAAGGGGGAATCTATGATCACGTCGCCGGCGGCTTTCATCGCTACACCGTAGACGCCACTTGGACAGTGCCCCACTTTGAAAAAATGCTCTACGATAATGGGCAGATTGTCGAGTATCTGGCAAATCTGTGGAGTGCGGGGATTAAGGAAGCCGCCTTTGAACGGGCAATATCGGGGACAGTGCAATGGCTGACAAGGGAAATGACCTCATCTTCAGGTTATTTTTACGCCGCTCAAGATGCTGATAGTTTTACTGAACCTGGCGCCGCCGAACCGGAAGAAGGGGCATTTTATGTCTGGAGTTATGCTCAATTGCAGCAACTCCTCACCGCTGAAGAATTGGCAGAACTGCAAGAACAATTTACGGTGACGTCTGAGGGCAATTTTGAAGGACAAAATGTTTTGCAGCGTCGTTACTCGGATCAGTTAAATGATACCTTAGAAACGGCATTAGCTAAACTGTTTAGTGCCCGTTATGGTTCCCCACCCAATACTATAGAAACCTTCCCCCCAGCCCAGAATAATCAGGAGGCAAAAACTAGGAATTGGTCAGGTCGTATTCCCCCAGTTACGGATACGAAAATGATTGTGGCATGGAATAGCCTGATGATTTCCGGTTTAGCCCAGGCACATGGTGTATTTCGTAAACCAGAATACCTGGAATTAGCAACAACGGCAGCTAAATTTATTTTAGAGAATCAATGGGTTGATCAGCGTTTCCATCGGCTGAATTACGAAGGTCAAGCGTCTGTATTGGCACAGTCGGAAGATTATGCTTTATTTATTAAAGCCTTATTGGATTTGCATCAAGCTTCACTAGGATTAGCCACAGCACAGGAGTCTTCCCAATCGCCAATCCCTGATATCTGGTTAGAGGAGGCGATCAAGGTACAAGAAGAATTTGACGAATATCTGTGGAGTGTAGAACTCGCAGGCTACTATAACGCGGCTAATGATAGTAGTGGGGATTTATTGGTGCGGGAACGCAGTTATACCGATAATGCCACACCGGCAGCGAATGGAGTCGCGATCGCGAATTTGGTGCGTCTGACGTTACTCACTGAAAATTTATCCTATCTCGATCGCGCAGAACTTGCCCTCAATGCGTTTGGGAGTGTGATGAATAAGTCGCCCCAATCCTGTCCCAGTCTGTTTACGGCTCTCGATTGGTTCCGCAATTCTACCCTAATTCGCACCAGCGCGGATCAGATTTTATCCCTAATGATTCAGTATTTTCCGGCAAGCATGTATCGATTAGAAACCAGTCTTCCGGAGGATGCGATTGGCTTAGTTTGTCAGGGACTCAGTTGTAAACCCACGGCTCATACTCAAGAACAATTATTGGCGCAAGTGCAGAAAAGTCAAACGAGGGGATAGTAATTTTTCATTGGAATTACATCTATCAGTCAGTTCAGTGAGGCTAACTGGCTCACTATAAGTACGGGAGAGCCTTAACGCGAGGAATTGTTAACAAACTGCTTCACGAACCGATGGTTTTTCCTTTTACTCTGAATTAAATGGACACAACTGGACTCGAACCAGTGACCCCCACGATGTCAACGTGGTGCTCTAACCAACTGAGCTATGCGTCCTAACCAAACAGTAAATAAATATAGCACGAATATTACTAAAGTGGCAAGCAAGTCGGATGGTACAAATGGTTTTTATCCCCCCGCACCCTGAACCTGGAGCCCCTCCGCCACCTTTTTGCGAGCTAATAGTCCTAACTGTCGCTGGTTTTGCTAAAATACCTAGGTTGTTCAGCTTAAACCAGCATCTTTGAATCAATCAGTAGAAATCTCCGGTGTAGATACCTTAGCGCAAGAACTTGCGACAATCCAGCAAACGGGTTCTAAGCGGATTGCCCTGTTAGGATCGCGTCATGTACCCATTACCCATCAACATCTGATCGAGATGATGAGTTATGCCTTGGTTCTAGCTGGCAATCGTCTGATGACCTCTGGCGCCACAGGTACGAACTCAGCCGCGATTCGCGGTGCAATGCGTGCTGACGCTAATTTGCTGACGGTCATTTTGCCCCAAAGCTTAGAACGTCAGCCACGGGAGTCGCAAGTTCAACTTCAACAAGTCATGCACTTAGTAGAAAACCCAGAAAATGATCATCTGTCTCTGGCAGAAGCTAGTGCATTGTGTAACTCCGAAATCATTTCCCGATGTCAACAGCTTATCTGCTTCGCCTTTCATGACAGCAAAACCTTGCTGAAAACCTGTGAGGAGGCAGAAGAACAACGCAAGGTTGTGACAATTTTCTATTTTGATTAAGCACAAGCACGTCCTGTACCCGATGCGATAGGTCGATATGATTCATCGTCCTAAATCATGTAAAGCATGAATAGCTGCTTGACACTTCTGGGTCACTGTGGCTAAATCAGGTCGTTTCGTCGAAGCCGGGGGGTCAATGGGTTGACCAATTCGCACGGTTACAGGTACAGGACGCGGTATCGGTGAACCTTTTGGGAAAATGGTATGAGTCCCCCATAAACTTACGGGCAGTAGAGGGGCGTTTACTTTAGCTGCAATTAAGGCAGCACCAAGCTTGGGTTCAGGAATACGACCATCCACCGTGCGCGTTCCTTGTAAAAAGACACCCACAGCCCACCCCTGTGATAAACACTCAATCGCCGCACGAATGGCACTCCGGTCTGCTGCACCCCGCTTCACTGGGTAAGCACCATACAACTGAATGGCTTGCTTGAGTCCTGGTACGCGAAATAATTCCTCTTTTGCCATAAATGCCACCGGACGCCGCACACAATTGGACACAATGGGCGGGTCAAAGTCACTGGCGTGGTTACTGACGACAACCAGTGGACCATCCATCGGCACATGTTGAGCACCATGAATGTGACCTCGTAGGTAAATGTTAAGCACTGGGCTGACTACCGACCATTTAAAGGCGTGGTAGAGGATTAGGCTAGCAAAGGGTTCGCGGTTTCTAGTCACAGAACATCTTAAACATAATCCCCCCTGATGGGGCTGTTGTATTAGAGTATCAGTTGGAGACAACCAATTTTCTGTTTCTTTTCCAGTTGGTTGGCTTGGACAACCAACTGAAACATATCAGGGAATAATTTAGACACAATCCGCGCCGAGGGTAGGGCAGGGATATCCGCCTGGGCTGTCGCCAGTTGCACTTTCTTCTCTTCTAGCAGTCTTATATTTTCCTTTGAACCCTTGGTTTCCAGGACTTTGATCTGAATTTTCGGGTTATATTTAGCAACGACTTGTGCCATTGCCTGACTAAAGAGGTAACTTTCCCCTTGTTTCGACCCGGCGGCGATGGTGAGGTGATGTACTCGGTTACGCTTAATAACCACGTAGCCGGTTAAACTTACAATTAAGCCTAGGCTGAAGAGAATTAGGAAAATTTTACGGCTTAACCGAATTGGATACCGATGGGACATAGCTAGCAGAGTACCTGAGTTTAATAAACGTTCTGCTGACACAATTCCTCGTCCCCGCTTCCAGACAGGCTACGTCTGGAGCATGGCTTCTGTTGCTGTGAGAACGGATAGGAAACTGGTGACGGTTCTAGTGTAATACCAAATCCGATGAAGTCACCCCCTTTTCAAGTTAGGTACGACAAATGACGAATGACATAAACAAATGACAAAGCTCCTTAATTGCCAATAAACATAGCTTGTTGTCCTTGGGGTGAAGTCGTATAACCCACAAAGGCTTGAACGGCTGGGTTAGCGGGATTTTTATACACGTAATACAACTGCCGTTGCAGGGGATAATTAGGCGTTCCTGGTGCTGCCCCATCAATTGGTACAGATCGCACCGTTTGCTGGTTGATAACTTGGGCATAAGTGGCATAGCCAATGCCGTCTGTGTTCAGTTCTCGCAGCAAACCGGTTGTCTCATCTCTGGGTAAGGTAATAATATTGGGTGTCGTGCCAAAATTCCCACCATTTAGGGCTAATTCCTTAAACGCTTGATGAGTGCCACTCACCGGTGGGCGATTAATCACCCGAATCGGAACTGATGCTGTGCCAACAGCAGACCAATTATTAATTTGTCCCTGGAAAATACCAGCAACTTGAGCCAAGGAGAGGGAACCTGAAAACGGATTGTTTTGTCCCACAACTACGGCAATCTGATCCGTGGCAATTGGCTGTGCCATCAAGCCTTGACCTTGTTCTGCGGGAGTGAGGGGGCGGGATACGGCGGCGATGTCTGCTTGACCCCCTAGGACAGCTTGAAGTCCCACCTCGGAACCCCTAGCTTGGGCTGTTACCGTTGTACCGGGAAACTGAGTCTCAAAGCCACGTTTGAGGTTCTGATTAATGGTAACCATGCTGGTTGAGCCATCAATCCTCACCGTTGTGCCAGCAGGAACTGACGTAGGCAAGGGAAATGTGCTACTGGTGGGGGCTGATTGCCCAGGGGGTTGTTGGGGTGTGACTTGACCCCCTGGCGGTGGGTTGATCGCTCCCGGTTGGGTTGGTTTTGAGCGCATGACAAACCACCAGTAACCACCACACAGCAACAGCAGAACAATCAGGATAAAAACAATCGGAGGAGGACCGCTACTTGTCTTTGCCATAATTTATTCAGGAAGTTCCTTGGGACTAGAATTGTTTAACATTTGCAGACGTTGGGATACGGCATCGTCTATCGCCATGGTTTCCAAGTCAGCGCTGAGTTTTTCCGCCGGATTTTCAGATAGTTCAGCGTAGGCTTTGGTACGCAAATTACGCCGATCAACCGCACTTTTGGCTTGTTCAAACTGCGCTCTGGCTGAATCAATACTCAAGTCGCTGTTAACTTTTGCCATTGCCGATAATGCCTCGTTAATCTCTGAGATGTCTTTCATGTTCTGCATGTCAGTCTTGTATTGTTCCAGCTTCATTCGTTCCCGATTCAGCTTATCTTTTGAGGCATTGACGAACTGTTCTGCCTGTTTAACTTGCTCTTCTAACTGAGGCAAAAGCTGCTCAATTTGCAGTACCTTTGTCATCGCTAAACGAGCGCCTTCTTCATTGCCATTTTGCTGCGCGATCGCGGCTTGCCGTTCAAAGTTCTGCAATTCCTGGGTTTTCGCCTCATATTTTTGCTTGGCTCTTTCATAAGCCGCCACTTGGGTAGAAACGGCATGGGCAAGCTTTTGCACGGATTCTTGCATGGAGCGCAGGGATTGTTCGGCTACCTCTACGGCAACTTTGCCACCTGTTTCTACAGGCATCCCCCACAGCCAATTCCAGGTGCCGACGGCAACCCGTCCTGCTTTTTCTCCCATGAGCCAGTAAACTGCTTTTTTCATCGATTTAAACTCACTGTAAATACGCTCGTTCTTGGTTTTGACTATTGATTCAATAGAAGAACTATTCGTTCTACACATCACTCAAGGTTTAGTCTTGCCTTTTACGAAAAAGGATCAATTTTGTAATATTTCTTTACAAAATGACGATTTTCCGAAAACAGCGACCACATCCCATACCTGCAAGTGTCACCGACGGATTTTGGGCAACAGGTAACAGAGAAATGGAAAATATATAACTTACAGTAGACTCATTAGGTTAACATTAGGTTAATAAATTAAGAATTAATCAGTCGGGCTACAAGAGTCAAATTAAACAAGCAAAAATTTTGTCAGACGGTTACCGTGCCTCAAGTTTGAGTACCCGTGGGAATAGTTAAGTTTGTCAATGGACTTTTTAGTGCGCGTGATATCGAGATGTTGCCCTTTGACGCAAAAACTACACAGATTCACAAATTGACAATGGATAATGAACAATGGATAATGACCTCTCCTTAAAAGAAGAGGATTGAAATTAAGGAAAATCTTTTTTAATTTCTTTGTAAACGAAGAGGTCTTAGACCCAATTAATCAATTGTCAATTATCAATTATTAATTATCCATTGATAACTAAAACTAGCGGCTCTGTTCTTATTCAACAGTAGGGACACGGCATTGCAGTGTCCCTACCGTCGGGTTTGTGTTTGCCATTATCTGTTCAATATTGTCAGACTAACTGGCAGAACTTACAATTCCAACAGTGAGAAAGTGGTTTTAACCCGTTAAATCCGCCAAACTTCCCCTATTTTCCAAAACTATATCCCGACACATCCGTTTAATCAAACCCGTGAGAACTTTTCCTGGACCAATTTCTACCACCTTCTCAATCCCTTCCTCTGACAGTTGTAAGCAAATTTCTCGCCAGCGCACACTTCCCGTCATCTGACGTTGCAGGCGTTCCTTGAGTATGGTGGCTTCTGTGGCGGGTATGGGTTCTACATTGGACAAAACAGGAATTTTAGCATCAGCAAAGGGAACAGACTCCAACACCGTCTGAAACTCGGTGGCGGCTGATGTCATGAACGGAGAGTGAAACGCCCCCGATACATTTAACCGCACCACTCGCTTGGCTTTAACCTGACTCAATAACGCTTCCACGCCATCAGGAGTTCCGGAAATCACGACTTGCGTCGGACTATTATCATTGGCTAATACCACATCATCATGCTGCTGAATTTGTTGGTCAAGCTGTTCCTGGTTAAATCCAATTAAAGCCGCCATCATGCCCCCTGATGCACTATCCATCAGTTCAGCACGACGTTTGACCAAATTTAACCCCGCCTCAAAGTCAAAGACACCAGCCACATAAAGTGCTACATATTCGCCCAAACTGTGACCCGCGACAAGGTTCGGTTTATGTCCTCGTTCTTGGATGATATCAGCTAAGATGCTTTCGATGACATAGAGACAGGGTTGAGTATACAAAGTGCGAGAAAGTTTCTCTTCGGAACTTTGGCACAGTTCTAGCACGTCCCAGCCTAAAATTTGCTGGGCTTGTGCGAATTTAGCTTGAGCAATGGGTAAATCGGCTAAATCCGCTCCCATACCGACAGCTTGAGAACCCTGTCCGGGAAACACCCATGCGGTTTTAGTCATCTTCTACTCCTTACGGTGGGTCAGGGTATTCATTATCTCAGGAGAAATGCACAATCAATTATTTTGATTCAACGCTAATTAAAAAAAGTGGCACGTCAAGCAACGTACCACTTTCTCTCAATATCTGTTGCTCAATCAACGGTCTACTGAACCCATGATCACGTCAATACTACCGAGAATTGCCATAATATCTGCCACCTTGACTCCCCGCAAAATATGGGGCAGAATTTGCAAGTTGTTGAAATCTGGTGGGCGAATCTTCCAACGCCACGGGAAAACATTATCATCCCCAATAATAAAAATTCCCAGTTCTCCTTTACCACTTTCGAGGCGAACATAGTGTTCACCCTGAGGAATCTTAAAGGTTGGAGCGATTTTCTTGCCAATATACTGGTAATCAAAATCATTCCACTGAGATTTCTTTCCTTCAGCCATGCGTTTGGCTTCCAGATTTTCGTAGGGACCGCCTGGTAATCCTTTTAATGCCTGACGAATAATTTTCAGGGATTCCCGCATTTCCCGAATCCGAATCAAATACCGAGCAAGACAATCCCCGGCAGTTTCCCAGTGGATTTCCCAATCAAAGTCGTCGTAACATTCATAGTGGTCAACTTTCCGCAAGTCCCACTTCACGCCAGAACCCCGCAACATTGGACCTGAAAGTCCCCAGTTTATCGCTTCTTCACGGGTAATCGTACCCACGCCTTCGACGCGACGGCGGAAAATTGGGTTGTTGGTAATTAAGCGTTCGTATTCATTGACTTTGGGGTCAAAATAGTCGCAAAAGTCTTCACATTTGTCAACCCACCCATAAGGAAGATCAACCGCTACTCCACCAATGCGGAAGTAGTTATTATTAACCAGTCGTTGTCCGCTTGCGGCTTCCCACAAGTCGTAAATCAATTCCCTTTCCCGGAAGATGTAGAAGAAAGGAGTTTGCGCCCCGACATCGGCGAGAAATGGTCCTAACCAAAGCAGGTGATTGGCGATTCGATTCAACTCCAGCATAATCACGCGGATATAGCTGGCGCGTTTGGGTACTGGAACATCTGCCAATTTTTCTGGGGCATTGACTGTAATCGCTTCGTTAAACATGCCCGCGGCATAGTCCCACCGACTCACATAGGGGACATACATAATATTCGTGCGGTTCTCAGCTATTTTCTCCATGCCGCGATGCAGGTAACCGAGAACCGGTTCGCAATCGATTACATCCTCCCCGTCTAAGGTGACGATTAAGCGGAGAACGCCGTGCATGGAGGGATGGTGAGGACCCAAGTTGAGAACCATTGGGTCAGTTCTGGTTTCGAGTTGTGCCATAAGTAATGTATTTGGTTTACCCAACTTTTAGCGATGACGCCTATTTATTTACCATAGACATTCAGGTGAGGTTCCGGGGTCAGGGTACGATAGTATTATGCCCCAGATAGCGCGTTTAGTGATAGCGGTTCGACAGATCCCCTAAAATATGCTTAAATCTCTGCATAACTCTTTAGGCGCAAGCTATGCATAGATTAGAGCATCTAGTTGAGGAAAAGTAACGATGCCACGCCGCAAGAAGCAACAGAAAACTCAAGAAATTTA